>NZ_JBVVAK010000280.1:0-5503 GCF_055792825.1 Microvirga sp. GN3 | reverse complement strand
CGACCCAGCGCGACCGGCATCTCCACAGCATTGCCGAGCATGGACGCTTGGGCTGGCAGAAGCGGTCCGGGTACACGCGTCGGGCTCTGGTGGAGACCGCCGTCAGCCGGTTGAAACGAGTGATGGGGGACGGCTTACACGCGCGGACAGATCACCGCCGAAGGACCGAGGTCGCCATTGCGGTTCATGCCTTGAACCGCATGCTTGAGCTTGGACGCCCGAAGTCCGTCCGCATCGCTTAAATTGGAGCTACGGGTGAATCTAATGTGTGCATAATCCGACCCGTGCAACACAGCCATGCAATCGGGGAAGATCGCTAGCAAGCTCCCGCACCTTTTGCTGAATCCGGTCGTATTCATCAGCATTGGATGTCCCAGGCAACGCTTCAGGCCAGATCGGGCTCGCCGAGCCGTTTGAGGATTTCATCGCGAGCCGCATCCCGCAGCCGGATGACTGCGGCAAAGTCACGCCCCGTCGGAGCGAGCGGCTCCCCGATGTGAACCGCGATCGCGCTGCGTCTCGGAAGCCATTGGCCCGAGCGCAGGATCGAGCGGGTGCCGCGAATGGTGACCGGAACAATGGGAACTCCTGCTTGGCATGCGACCTCAAAGGCTCCCAAATGAAAGCCGAGCAGTCCCGGCATGCGCGTGAACGTACCCTCCGGGAACCAGGCAAGACGTTCACCCGCGTGGACTGCATCGAACGCGTGAAGCGTATCGGCAACGCCTCCCGCTGGATCCGTCCGGCGAACGAACACGGTCCCAAGGCGGCGCAGGAACAGGCCCGCAAGGGCTTGCTTGGCGAGCTCCTGCTTCGCCACGAACGCAAGGCCGCGCGGACAGGCAGCCGACAGCACAGCACCGTCAAGGTAGCTCGAATGATTGGCGATCAGCACGAATGGTCCGCTTGGCAGGGGAGCCGAGGTCTCGACCGAACGTCGGTCCCCGGCCAGGCGGAAAAATAGGCGGGCACCAGCCCGCAAGGCAGCCCGCCGCCAGGATTGACGCGGCAGCAGAACAACCATTGGCCATAGGACCAGGGCCATGACGGCCAACAGGATCCACCACCATACTGCATAAGCCCAGCCGCCGATTGTCCTCTGGGTGCGGCGCAGCCGTGGCAGGATACCGGCAAGAACCAAGCGAGCAACCTGCCAGGACAGGCCGTGAAGCCCACCCCGTGATCCGCCGGCCTCGTAGAGCGCGCGTGCCGCCGAGCGGCGGATCTTCCCGCTTGAGGTCTTGGGAACCGTATGTGGCGGCGCGAGAACGACATCGTCCGGCGGGAGATCCAGGATGCTTTGCGAGGCCTCGATGATGCCGCGACGCAGGCGATCGAGCCGATGCGGGTCGGTCAGTCGGGTCTCGGCCATGACGATGAGGCGCTCGGTGCCAGCGTGCGGGTCCGGACTGGCGAAGACCGCAACACAGCCCCTGCGGATCCCGTCGAGGCCGCCGATGAAATCCTCAAGCTCTTGCGGATAGATGTTCCGGCCGGCCCGCTTGATCATGTCCTTGATCCGGCCGGTGATGAAGATGTCGCCGCCTGTGATGTAGGCACGGTCTCCACTTTCTAGCCACTCTCTGTCGAAGAGATCGCGTGTCTTGTCAGGATTGCGGAAATACCCCGATGTTGCGGAGGGGCCCTTGAACTGCAGGCGTCCCTCCTGTCGCTCAGGAAGTTCGCGGCTGTCGTCGCCGACGATGCGGACCTGGTGCCCGGGCAACGGCTGCCCACAGGCGACGAACTCGAACGCGGTCGCATCGTCGGGTGCTGCGGGCCGGGCTATCCCATCGCGTGTGAGGGCTCGGCGACTGACCCGGTCGACCATCGGCGAGCGTCCCAATGGCGGGAAGGCGAGACCAACGGCGCATTCGGCAAGGCCATAGACTGGCACCATCGCCTCAGGCCGGAAACCGTTGGAACCGAACCGTTCCCGGAAGCGTCGGATCGTGCCCGGGCTCACAGGCTCGGCTCCATTCATCGCAGCCCTGAGAGATCCAAGCTCCAGATGATCGAGAGCGCTGTCGCGGGCCGCCTTGAGACAGAGTTCAAAGGCGAAGTTGGGTCCGGCGGTGATTGTGGCCCGGTGCCGGTGAACCGTCCAGAGCCATGCCATCGGATCGGCCAGGAACGAGAGTGGTGGCATGATGATGGCGCGCGCGCCATAGTACAGACTGCCGAGCCAGCAGCCGATCAGCCCCATGTCATGGTAGAGCGGAAGCCAGCTCACCACCACGTCGGACGCAGAGGCTTCCAGGGCTTTTCCGATGGCCCGGACGTTGGCCAGGAGATTGGCATGCGAGAGGACAACGCCTTTCGGATCGCCTGTGCTCCCGGACGTGTATTGGATCAAGGCGGTCGTGTCGGCTCCTGCTGGCATCGCGGCTGCGAGCGGGGCCGACTTGTCAAGCTCTTGGACTGTGGCGATGTGATTGAGACTTGAAACAAGGCCCTGAAGAAGCCCGGCGGCAGCCTGGATCTCCTCGTTCGTGACGAGAATCGATGCTTCGGCATTGTGCAGAATGCCGGCCTGCCGCCGCAAGTGTTCTTCTAATGAGGCTCGCCGGAACGGCGGGTAGATCGGGACCGGAATTCCTCCAGCAAACAGAATGCCGAAGAAGCCAGTGAAGAACGAGCGTTCCGTCGGGAGCATGATTCCGACGCGCTCGCCTTGGCACAGACCGAGATCCACGAGGCCGGCGGCCGCAGCCTGCGCCTCATGCTCCAAATGTCCATAGGTCAGCAGTTCCTCGGTTCCATTGCCTTGCCGGAGACAGAGGTGGATCTGGTCGGGATGGACGCGAGCGTGAGTAGTTAGAACGTCGATCAGGGTGGTCGCCTCAATGGGCTCGGCCATGGTCCGCCGCGAGGGCGCCGGGGCGCTCATTTGCTCCAAGGGCTTCTCAAGGCGAGAGGCGGCATGGACGGTCGCGGCGACCAGATCCGCCGGGGTGCTGGCCTCTGCGAGGAGCCTGTCGGGCAGCCGGACCTTGAAGGTCCGGTTCAGGCGAAGCAGCAGTTCCGTTCGCGCCAGGCTGTCCAGTGCCAGATCGCGGTCGAGACTGCTATGCAGCGTTATGGCAGGAGCCGTGCCGAACGAGGCGTGCACCTCGCTCACAAGCTGAGCGATGATCTCGATAACCCGGGCAGCGATTGCCTCCTCCTGGGAGAGGGGCTCGGGCCTTACCTTTGGCCGGCTGGCCGGACCGCCGTCCGGGAACGGCTCGTTGGACTCACTGGTAGACATGGGTGCCGACCCGTTTGGCCGGATCAATGACATGACTTCCTAGTCCTGCAAGGACCCGATCACTTGTTGTGGAGAATGGAAGAAGGAGCCGGCAGCCAAGGGTACTGAACCGGGCAGAACAGGAGTGCATCCTATCTCCGCCGGTGGGAGGGAGCTCGCTCCAAATCGCCAGCAGGAGCAGGTCATTGCCCACACAGCTGTAACGGGCAAGACCACGATCCGGAAACACAGAACTTCGCAGCTCCGTTCCTGTCTTGGCATCACCTTCGAACACCAAGAACCAACTATAATGCAAATAATGCTGGTTAATAATTATCAAGTATGGGGCGATAGAGACGAGCACAGCCATCGGGCCAGTGCCGTCGTCGGTGGTGCGGTGCCGGCCGCCGATCACAAAGGTAACGAGTCCTTGCTGGCACTCGGGCCTCATCGCTGTGCACCCCTTTGCCGGACGTTACCAGATCTCTCGGGCGGCGTGACCTGAATGGGCCATGCGGATCTCGGTCCGTTGATTCCGACACTCGGAACCCCAGCTTGCAGTGCCGAGTTGCTTGAGGAAGTTTGTGTCCCCCATGGTTGATGTACGCTTCTTTCAGGGAACAAGCCAATGGCTGCGGAACTATGTCAGATCCGCGCCGGCGTCCATGCCGTCGCACCCTATCGTACAGCCCGGCCGCAACTGCTGGTGCGCATGCCATGCTGACAGGGCTGCCGTTCTTATCGACGGCGCAATCTATTTCGCTCATCTAGAAGCCGCGCTACGCAGCGCCCGGCGGTCAATTCTCATCGTTGGGTGGGATTTCGATGGCAGCCTCCGTCTTCGCCCGGATGCCAGTCCCGAGGATTCTCCGCCGCTGGGGCCTTTCCTGCGCTCGCTGGTTGAGGAACAGCCTGAGCTTGAAGTTCGAATCCTGATCTGGAGCGTGGCCGTGGTGCACGCGCCCGGCGCGCCGGGTCCGCTCCTCTTCGGTGCGGACTGGCAGAACCATCCGCGTCTTCAGCTGCGGCTCGACAGGCATCACCCGCTCTATGCCGCACACCACCAGAAGATGGTGTGCATCGACGGCAGGCTTGCCTTTGTGGGAGGCATCGACCTGACGGTCCGACGCTGGGACACCAGCCGGCATGCCGCGGATGATCCGATCCGGCTCAGAGATGACGGGAGCATCTACGATCCAGTCCACGACATCCACATGCTTGTCGACGGCCAAGTCGCGCTCCGCATCGCCGAACTGGCCTGTCAGCGCTGGAAGATTGCAACTGGCGAGGATGTCGTGCCGGCCCCGGGTCCAGGAGAGACCCGATGGCCGCCTGGGCTTTCCCCGGATTTTCTTGACACGCCTGTCGCGATTGCCCGGACCTTTCCGGCCTGGGGCAAGTTTTCCCCGGTGCGGGAGGCCGCGGCCCTGACGCTTGATGCCCTCTCAGCCGCGAAGGGGACCATCTACATCGAAGCGCAGTACATGACGGCGCCAGTGATTGGCGCCGTGCTTGAGCGTCACCTCGCCAATCCTGACGGCCCTGAAATCGTCGTCATCCAGACCCACGAGTCTCACGGCTGGGCCGAGCGGCTGGTGATGGGGGCGAATTGCAACCGTCTCATCCGTCGGCTGCGCAAGTCAGATCGAGGTGGTCGCCTGCGGGTGTACTACCCCGTCGTGCCTGATCGTGAAGGCGGCGACTGCCAGGTTCTGATTCACTCCAAGCTCATCATTGTCGATGACGTGTTCCTGCGCGTCGGTTCATCAAACCTGAACAACCGCTCGATCGGACTCGATACCGAATGCGATCTTGCCATCGAGGCGACAGGGGACGAGGTGCGCCGCACGATCACGCAGTTGCGGAACCGTCTGCTCGCGGAGCATCTGGACACCAACTCAGCGACAGTTGCCGAGACCATTGAGCACGAAGGCGGCTCGGTGCTCCAGGCGATTGAACGGCTCAACACGCACAAGCGCGGCCTTCGGGCTTTTGCGGCCATGTCCGACCATGGCCCGACACGGCCTGCATTCGGCACCAGGTTTCTTGATCCGCAAAAGCCCATCGAGCCGCTATGGTTTCCCCGACGGAAGACCTGAAATACGAGCCTGGAGATGCGCGGCGGCAGAGCACTTCGACCTGCGTCGGTAGATCAGAAGCTATGGGGATACGGCGAGGACAGTGCATCATCGCCGGCGGAGCCAGCCAAAGGAGCGCCCCATGCCCCAGTGCCATGACTTGAGCCGATCTCGGAGTGCCTTCGTACAAGACAGC
>NZ_JBVVAK010000279.1:0-5669 GCF_055792825.1 Microvirga sp. GN3 | reverse complement strand
CGCGCACGGAGCCGTAATTCGCAGAATTGCCTTTATGGAATCGAGGGGGGCCTTAGATTCAGGCCCTTCTTGGCGCGCAATTTCAGCCAGGATGAGCCGTCGATGCCTGCGCCAGGCCTCAAGGATAGTCTCGCAGTTCTGGAGCAGTTTTTCGGCTTCTACCGTATCGTGACCTTTCTTGGTCATCCATTCGATCAGGAGGAGCTGGTCGGCCACGCGCTTTTCGCCCTCGGCGAGGTCCTCACGTTCGTGCCAAGCATGGGACATGGCACTGCCGATCATGCGCCTGATTGCGCACGCGAGCCACGAATTTCCGATAAGCCTGTGTGGACGGCGCCTGCTTGGCAAGAGGGTTTTGGTGTTTTGACGACTTGGTCGGGTGGAGCCATGTGTTCGGCCTTGTCGTACGGCTCACACGGCCGCGGGCCTTGATGAAGTTCGCGGATCAGGTCGCCCAACATTTATGCTGCGTCTGAGCGCAACCGCTTATCACGGGCTATCCTGATCTCCGGCTCGACCGGTTCGTCATCACACCATCATCACCTCCACCAATCTTGCAAACTCATCCGTTGCAAACTCATCCGGCTCCAGAGGCGGCCTATGCGGCCGCAGCAGCCGGAGCACGATAACCCCGGTTGTCCTGCAGGACCGCCCAAGCAACCCGGGCCAACTTGTTGGCGATGGCGATCTTGACGATGCCGGCTGGGCAGCGGGCCAGCAAGGCGTTGATCCATCCCGCAGGTACTAAGGCCTTGCCGCGGGCATGCCGCAAGAGCGTGGAGGCCCCTAGACCAAATGTTCGCCTGAGATTGGGGCGACCCGTCTCGCAGTATGCAGGTGTTCGAGGATTGCGCCGGATGGTTCGGCGCCGAGCCTCATGCATCGGAGACGGGTCATGGGTGAGCCTATCATCTTTGTCGGATTGGATGTGCACAAGGACACCATCACGGTGGCGCTGGCTGAAGAGGGCCAGCGCGGCGACGTGCGCGAGTATGGCCGGATCGCCAACACGCCTGCAGATCTCAAAAAGCTGGTGGACAAGCTGGGATGCACAGGCCGCACCCTGCGGTTCTGCTACGAGGCGGGTCCATGCGGCTATGGCATCCAGCGTCAACTAACGGCGGCCGGGTACGTGTGTGGGGTGGTGGCTCCCTCCCTGATCCCGCGCAAGCCGGGCGAGCGCACAACTGGAGCCGTGCCGGTGGACCGAACTGCCGCCGGTGCCGCAGCCCGTACATGTCCTGATCATGGGGTATTGATGATAAATATGACCAAGGACCAGTTGCAGGCGATGCCTGAGTTCCGATACGCGCGCTAAGGTCGAGCCTCAGAACGGCGAAAGGGGCCGCAGGGCCCCTTTTGCTCGTGTGACCTGTCGAGACGCCGATCCGCCACGCGGGTGAGGCTCGTAAGCCCTTGATGAGCAGAGTGCGTGAAGGATCAGCCGGCAGGTAGCCCTGGCACATCGCATCCGCGAGAACTGTCAGGTCTTCCCGATTTGGCCGACGCTCTCTGATCAGTTCTGTCCCAAACTTGCTTACCTGTCACCGGCAATGGCCTCGCGCCGACCGGTTGCCGGAAAATAATGGCTTAGCGCCGCTGCCCTGACGTTGATATGGCTCTCAACGGCCGGTCGTTCGGGTTTGCGGCAGAACCCCATGCAGGGCAACCATGTTTGATGTAAGATAATGCCGAGATGGGAATGGAACTGAGACGTTCTGTATTTCCAGACCGAGGTCTTTCCTGCGGGATCGCGCTAGCGACGACTGCCACTGTCCGTGACTGGGAGCGCTCTTCTTCCCGCTGGCGAAGACAGGCCGCATTCCTGTCATGCCAGCTCAGCACTCTGGATCACCGACTCCTTATTCCATTCTCCGCGATGAGTGACTGGATCATTGTAAGACCGCGGCGTCATGTGATTGATCCAGCCGAGTTGGTCGGCGCGCATGGCTATCAGTGAGTCCAACAAAGTATTCCTGGAGGGCGGTTCGGTCGGACGACCAGGGGTGAGCCCCGAGGCTTCCTCCCGGGAGGCGGCCGTCACTGCTCAGGTCCTCGCGATCATCGCTCAACTTGTCAGCGACGTGCATTCCTCATTCGGCACGGCTCCTTCCACAACCCTGCAAAGCAGCCTCGACCGCGATCTGGCACTGGACAGCCTGGCGCGCACGGAACTGCTGCTTCGGCTGAACCGGGCCTTCAAGGTCCGGTTGCCCGACAGCCTTCTCGGAGAGGTCAATACGCCGGCGGATCTGATTGCTGCGATCCTTCATGCCGCCCCTCACCCCGACGAGCCCTTAGAGCGAATGAGCACCCCGGCTCCGCCTCGCCCGCCCTTGGCCGAGCCAAGCCAGACCGCCACCCTGATCGATGTGCTAGCCGCTCATGTCCGCGCGCATCCCGACCAGGTTCACCTGCATCTCCGGCAGAGCGATGGCACGGACGAGCCGCTGACCTATGCGCAGCTGGAGCGCGAGGCACGAGCCGTTGCCGCCGGGCTCGTGGACCGCGGTGTGAGCCCAGGCGAGCGCGTCGCGATTATGCTGCCGACGGAACGATCGTTCTTCGTCAGCTTCTTCGGCGTTCTGTTCGCTGGAGGGATTCCGGTTCCGATCTACCCGCCCTTCCAACGCGCCAAGTTGGAGGAGCACTTGCGGCGGCAAGCCGGGGTTCTTCACAACGCCGAAGCATCGATTCTCATCACGAACGAGGAGATCCAGGCCGCCGCAGGGCTTCTCCAAGGGCTTGTCTTAAGCCTCAATCACATTGCCACAGTCCAGGAGCTTGACAGGTCGGCCCCGCTCGCAGCGCCGATGCCGGCGACGTCCGACACGACTGCACTGATCCAGTACACGTCCGGGAGCACGGGCGATCCGAAAGGTGTCGTGCTCTCCCATGCCAATCTCTTGGCCAACATCCGGGCCATCGGGAAAGCCTTAGAGGCTTCCTCCTCCGACGTAGTGGTGAGCTGGTTGCCCCTCTATCACGACATGGGGCTGATCGGCTGCTGGCTGGGCAGCCTCTATTACGGGGCGCGCGCCATCATCATGCCGCCGCTTGCGTTCCTGGCCGATCCGATGGAGTGGCTGCGGATGGTTCACCGGCACCGGGCCACGATCACCGCCGGCCCTAACTTCGCCTTTGAACTCTGTCTCAAGACTGCCTCCGACAGCGCTCTCGAACACCTGGACCTCGGGTCTCTCAGAGTCGCGATGAACGGAGCCGAGCCTGTGAATCCGGGCACGCTCCGGCGGTTCCAGGAGCAGTTCGCCCCACACGGCTTTCGGCCCGAGGCGATGGTGCCGGTCTATGGCCTCGCTGAATGCTCCGTCGGCCTTGCCTTTCCGCCGCTGGGACGCCCGCCGGTGGTGGACCGGGTCAGTCGCCGAGCCCTCACAGACGATGGCATGGCCCGCCCAGCCGCACCTCAGGATGCGACCGCGTTCGAGTGCGTTGCCTGCGGGCATCCGTTGCCCGGGCATCAGATCCGCATCGTCGATGAGGGTGGGCGCGAACTCCCGGAGCGGCAGGAGGGACGCCTGCAGTTCAAGGGTCCGTCGGCAACATCGGGGTATTTCAAGAGCCCTGAGAAGACAGGTGCTCTCTTCGATGGCGCGTGGCTCGAAAGCGGGGATCGCGCCTACACCGCAGGCGGCGATATCTTCGTCACCGGCCGCATCAAGGACATGATCAAGCGGGCCGGGCGGAACATTTATCCGCAGGAGCTGGAGGACTTTATCAGCGGTCTTGACGGGATCCGCAAGGGCTGCGTTGCAGCCTTTGCCAGTGCGGATCCACGCACGGGCAGCGAGCGTCTCATTGTCATGGCAGAGACCCGACTGACCGACCCGCAGCAACTTGATCGCCTGCGGCGCGCCATCATCGAGGCCTCGCACAACATCCTCGATCTTCCTCCAGACGATATCGTTCTCTCGCCGCCACATACGGTCCCCAAGACCTCAAGCGGGAAGATCCGCCGCTCGGCGGCGCGCGCGCTCTACGAGAGCGGAGGACAACGAGATAGGCTTCACCACCCGTCTTGGCAGGTCGCTCGTCTGGTCCTCGCGAGCATCCTGCCACGGCTGCGCCGCACCACAAGGACCATTGGCGACTGGGCTTATGCCGTATGGTGGTGGATCCTGCTGGCCGTGACGGCTTTGGTCTTATGGCCGGCAGTGGTTCTGCTGCCGCGTCGGGTATGGCGACAGACTGCCGTGAGGAGCGGCGCTCGCCTGTTCGTTCGTTGGGCTGGATCTCCGCTGTCGGTCGAGGCTTCGGCTCCCCTGCCAAGCGGACCGTTCGTATTGATCGCCAATCATGCGAGCTATCTCGATGGTGTCGTGCTGTCGGCGGTTGGTCCACGCAGCCTTACGTTCGTGGCGAAGCAGGAGCTCGCGGAACAATTCTTCGCCGGGCTTTTCCTGCGCCGTCTCGGGACCGTATTCGTGCGCCGGACCGATCCGGCGGGAGGAGTTGCCGATACGATGCAGGCGCTCAAGGCAGCCCGCGCGGGTGAACGTCTTGCCTGGTTCCCGGAGGGTACGTTCACGCGCATGCCGGGACTGCTTGGCTTTCATCTGGGGGCGTTCGAGGTCGCCTGCCACGCAGGAGTTCCCATCGTTCCGGTCACCATTCGCGGCACCCGCTCGATCCTGCGCTCGGGCCAGTGGCTCCCGCGGCGCGGCACCATCGCGGTTCACATCGGGGAGCCGCTCGCCCCGACCGGACGTGACTTTGCCGCCGCCATCCGGCTGCGCGATGCGGCCCGTGCCGCAATCCTCGCACGGCTCGGCGAGCCCGATCTGGCGTGCGAGCGCAGCGATCTGACGTGAAGGGTAGCCTGGGACATTGTTGTACGGCGCTGTTCCGGGCGCTGGAGCGTGGCCTTAAGCATAGGCCGGAATTCAGGCTGTTGATGCCGCCGCGCTGAAACCGATCGGGGGATCGGCCGTTCACCTTCTCACACTGATGACGCAACGCAGGCGCAGACCGGGCGTGCAGGCGCGGTTCAAAGGCTCAGCGCAGCGGTGGCTCCTGGAGGAGTGTAGCATCCAGATCAAAGTCGAGCCGCCACGAGGATCGCGGCCATGAGAGAAGCCGCCCGTCAGCTCCCCTGCAGACCGACGGCATGCGGAGGGGCTCCAGAGCCATGGAGAGGCGCCATGAACATCACGCGCGAGGATTGCATCGCCCTGTCGGGTCTCGATGAGGCTGAAGTTGCCGCGATCGCCGAGCACGAGCACCTCGACGACATTGCCGCTGCCGCGCTGGCCCAGCACCTCCTGCATCAGCCGCACGGGGCAGGCCAGCTCCGCGACATGATCGTGGACGATCTCCGGGCCGCCCTGAAGCGGCATGACCTCGCTCATGCGAAGGAACTCGTCGCAACCCTGCGGCACTTCATCAGCGAGCACAAGGCCGAACTCAGCGCCGCCCCTCACGAACACCATTGATGGCAGGTGCGGAGGAGACGGCTCGGATCCGCGGCGAATACCTTGAGCTCTTGTCACAAGCGAGTGTTATAGTCCGCTTCGCAGTCGCTTGCGGTCACGTCCGTCAATGAGTGTAAATTCGGGTGCGGTTTGAGGTGGCCATTGGTCAGCTCGCCTGTGGGGTGATTGCCAGAGCCTGCTGGTTGATCATGGGTGTTGCGAGTTCGGTCATCCCTT
>NZ_JBVVAK010000278.1:0-5685 GCF_055792825.1 Microvirga sp. GN3 | reverse complement strand
TTTCATCAGGGCCAGCGGTCACATGAGCCGCACTCACAGGCCGTAGATATGACTGCACCCGACCACTTGCACTCACGTTCAACAAAACCCTTGCCGGCAGGGAGCGTCCAGATATGACGATGCCATTCCGGCATCGGATGCTCTTTTTCTGTTGGCTGTTCGGTTCCGGGCGTCAGCTCAACGTCTTGTCGAGGCTTCGCATCATCGCGTCGACGGCGTTCTCGACCGTCGAGTTGCCGACGAGGATCTTCTGGAACTCGGGGAACATCTGGTTCTGCCCCCAGGCCTCGACACCGGGGGTGTCGATCGCGTTCTGCCCGAACGACAGCGTCTCGATAGCGGGCTTGTAGAGCGGATTGCCTGTGATGCGCGGATCCTGGGCGACCTTGAAGGACGCTGGGAAGTAGCCCGTCTCCTCGAGGAGCGCGATCGAGGGGTCTGGTTCCGCCCAGAAGCTGACCCAGTTCCAGGCCGCCTCCCGATTCCGGTCGTTGGAGACGCCGTTGTAGAGGTTGTCGACGCGGGCCGCCCGCAGGACCGGACCCTTCGGCCGCAACGTGGTGCCGATCTGGTTCGGCTTGAGCGCGGCCGTCAGCTCCGTCAACGATCCGGTGTGATGCCAGATCATCGCCGTCTGCCCCGTCTTGAAGCCCTCCATGATCTGCCGGAAGCTGTCGTTGGGCGCGCTCGGGGGCACGACCTTGTGCTTGGTGTAGAGATCCGAGAAGAAGCGCACCGCCTCGATCGCCTTCGTCCGGTCGATGGCGGGCTTGCCGTCGACGACGATCGGCGAACCGTAGGCGATCAGCAAGTCCATCAGGTACTGGTGGCCGCCGCCGCCGCCCCGCATGCCGAACCCATAGCGGTTCTTGGCCGGATTCGTGATCTTGATGCAGGCCTCGAGGAACTCCTGCATCGTGTCCGGGGGCCCTGACAGGCCTGCTTCCTCGAAGAAGTCCTTGCGGTAGTACATCCAGTTGACGAACGAGTAGGCCGGGACGCCGAAGGGCTTGCCGTCGCGCTCGGCGCCCTTCCAGGCGCTCGGCTTGAAGTCGGCCTTGCGATCCCATTTGGCGACCTCGGGCGAGAGGTCGAGCAGGGCCTTCATGGCGTACATGTCGGCAAAGCGCTCGGCCGCGATCATGCAGGTATCGGGACGGCTGTTGGCTACCACGGAGGCGGTCACCTTCGTCAGGTACTCGGCGTTCGGGATCGTCTCGATCGCCATCGACATGTTGGGGTACTTGGCGCGGAACATCTCGGTCAGGCGGCGCAGGCCCTTCTGCTCGCTCTGGCTTGCGAAGTGGTGCCAGTAGCTCAGGCGGACCGGGCTCTGCGCGCGGGCCAGGCCCGGCGCGCCGAGTGCTGCGAAGACCGCCCCGTACTGGAGAATTCCGCGGCGTGTCAGATGGCTGTTCATTGTGTCCTCCCTTGATTGTTTACCCCTTGGTGGCGCCCTCGGTCAGGCCGCGCACCATCGATCCCTGGACGAAGGCGAAGAGCACGACGACGGGAATGATGCTGATGACCCCGCCCGCCGCGAGCAGTCCCCACGGCAACTGGAAGTCGCCGATCATGAGTTGCAGGCCGACGGGCCAGGTCCGGGTGTCGGCCCCGGTCGTGAGCATCAGGGCGAACAGGAACTCGTTCCAGGCACTGATGGCGATGAGCACGGTGGTGGCCAGGATGCCGTTGCGGGCGACCGGCAGCGCGATCCGCCACATCGCCCCGAGCCTGGAGCAGCCGTCGATGCGGGCGGCCTCCTCCAGTTCACCCGGCAGGTCGTCGAAGAAGCCCTTCATGAGCCAGATGAACATCGGCAGCAGGAAGCTGGCATAGGCGAGCGCCAGACCGAGCTTGGTGTCGAGGAGCCCGATGGCCTTCATGATGATGAAGAGCGGGATGATCTGCATCACGGCCGGGAACATCCGGATCGCCAAGAGACCCATCAGCAGGGGCTGGCGTCCGCGGAAGGCCTCCCGCGACAGCGCATAGGCCGCGAGCGTACCCACGACCAGGCAGATGACGACCGTGAGCGTCGTGGCCGAGAGGCTGTTGCGGAACAAGGTCGGGAAATCGGTCTGGTCCCAGAGCTCTCGGTAGTTGGCCAGCGTCAGGGTGCTCGGCCAGTACACGACGCCCTGCGCGGTGACGATGTCGGCCTCCGTCTTCAGGGACGTGAGCACGAGCCAGACGATCGGTCCCAAGGCCGTGAGGCCGAAGAACCCGGCAACCGCATAGGTTGCGACATTCCAGAGGCGGCGTTCGCGTGCACTTCCGACGATCATGCGTGCCTCCCGACGCCGGAGGCCCGGACATAGAGGAAGGTGAACAGCATCAGGATGACCAGCATCACGACGGCGAGCGCCGAGCCGTACCCGAAGTCGAAGCCGCGGTAGGCGGTCTCGAACGCGTAGAGCGAGAGCACCAGGGTGGAATGTCCCGGTCCACCCTGCGTCAGGATGAGGAGCAGGTCGGGCGAGTTCACGAGCGAGATCACCCGCAGGATCACAGCCACGAGCATGACGTTACGGAGCATGGGCAGGGTCACGAAGCGGAAGCGCTGCGTCGGAGTGGCGCCGTCGATGGAGGCTGCCTCGTAGAGCTCATGCGGGATGCCCTTGAGCCCGGCCATGAACAGCAGCGTGAAGAAGGGGAAGCCGCACCAGGCCTCGATGACGACGGCGGTGCCGAAGGCCGTGGCCGGATCGGAGAACCAGGCCTTGTACTGCGCAAGGATGCCGAGTCGGACGAGGATGTCGTTGAGGACGCCGAGGCGCGGATCGAGCATCAGCGCCCACATGTTGCCCGCCACGACCTTCGGCAGGAACCACGGCAGCAGCACAAGCACAGCGATGAGCTTCAGCCCCGGCAGGGCCCGGTTGAGGGCAAGCGCGCTGACCATGCCGAGGCCGACCTCAAGGACGCAGGCGATGCCGACCCACAGGAAGGTGTTGCGCACCGCAAGCCAGAACACGTCGTCGGACAGCATGGCGACGAAGTGCCTCAGTCCAACGAACCCCGTCCCGAGATCGGGACGGGTCAGGCGCATCTCGTGCACGCTGAGGCTGAGGCCATAGAACAGCGGGTAGATCACGATCAGGGCCAGCAGGATCACGGCAGGCGCCAGCAGGGCAACAACCCAGAACCTGCCGTCGGACCAGTGGCTCAGAAGGTGGAGGGGATTGTAGCGGTCGGCGATCAGTGCCAGCCGCGTCATCCCCTGCCCGTGCGAGGAATCCTGGAAGGCGCTCATGCGGCGGATATCTCGAGGGGGATCGGAGGAGCGGGAAGGATGCCGGCGGCGGTCTCCTGTCCGGCCTCGGGGCAGCGGAACTCGGCCCGTGCCCGATCGGAGAGCCGGATTCCATGGCCCGGCCTGTCCGGCGCGTAGGCATAGCCACCTTCGATCCGGACGGTCTCCTCGACAAGGATCGTCGTGTTCTGGAAGCTGTATTCCAGCCAGTGGCATTCCGGCAGCGCGCAGGCCACGTGGACGCCGATCTCCATGCTGGTGTTGCCGAGCGACACCTCGAGGCCATGCTCGGCCGCCAGCCACCCGGCCCGCAGCGAGTCCGAGATCTTGCCGTGGACGTTGAGGATGTCGACGGCGCGCGCCGCGATCAGCGCCCGCTTGCCCGCGAGGTCGAGGTACTCGCCCGTGTTGAGATGGGTGTGGGGCAACGCCTCTCCGACCTGGCGCAAGCCCTCGAAGTCCTCGCGCAGGCAGGGATCCTCGAGCCAGTAGATCGGGAAGCCGGCATCCTGGTAGGCGTTGATGCGCCGGATGGTCTCCTTGGGCGTCCAGGCCTCGTTGGAGTCGACCATGATGAGCGCCTCGGGTCCGACGGCATCGCGCAGCAGGCTGAGGCGATTGAGGTCCCACGCGACGTCGCGGTGGCCGACCTTGATCTTGAAGGCCTCGTAACCATTGGCCTTGGCCTGGGCGAAGAAGTGGCTGTAGTGGTTGTCGGACAGATGGTAGTCGAGGCCGCTGGCATAGGCGCGCACGCGCCCCTCCTTGCCGCCCAGAAGGCGCCAGAGCGGCAGGCCGAGGGCCTGGGCGTGGAGATCCCACAGGGCCTGGTCGATGGCCTCGGCGAAGCCGTAGGGCAGCATCCGGCGGTTGCCGCCGCGGGGGCGCAGGATGCGATTGATGAGGACGGTGGGTATCTCGCCCTTGAGGCCCGGCATGGCCTGGTCCTCGAAGATGCGGGTCAGTTCGCGTTCCGACGGCAGCCCGTAGAAGAGGTCGAAGAAGAATCCGGTGCCCACCAGGCCATCGCTCGTGGTGAGCTCGAGCACGCCGATGTTGGCCTTCTCGATCCGGACCTGGCTGTCGCCGATCACCCGGTCCCGGGGGAAGGAGAAGCGCAGGAGTCGCGCCTCGCGGATCGTTCCTGTCTGGCTGCGGGATGATGGCAGGTCGCTGTGGGACAAGGTTCGGACCTTCGTGTTGCGGAGCGGGCTGGCTCGAGGTTTACACATCAAAATGCTCCTGATATATTTTTGTCAAGACATGTGATGTATCAGATAATGAGACTGAAGTATGAGCCTGAGTGACGTCGCCTATCAGCGCTTCAAGCAGCGCCTTTTCGATCACACGATCGACCTCGGTGCCGTCATGACCCAGGGGCAGCTCTCGGAGATGCTCGACGTGCCCGTCACGCCGCTGCGAGACGCCATCCGGACGCTTCACGCCGAGGGCCTGGTCGAGATCCTGCCCCGGAATGGCATCCGCATCGTCCGGCCGGGCATGGAGATCATCCGGCACACCTACCAAATGCGCCGTCTGATCGAGAAGGAAGCGGTCTCGCACTTCTGCTCGGTGTGCTCCCAGGAGGAGATCGATCGCTTCACCCGCACCCATGACGAGGTCGAGGCGCGCATCCGCGCAGGCTTGCGCCAGCCGGAGCTCGGGGACGCGATCGAAGCCATGGAGCGCGAGTTCCACGACACGATGGTCGGCAGTCTCGGCAACCCCTACATCGATGCGGTCTACGCGCAGGCCGGCGACCGCATCAAGGTGATCCGCATCGACAGGCGCTACGTGATCACGCCCCCGCTCGTCCAGAACACGATCGCGGAGCATCGGGCGGTGATCCGGGCCCTGGAGAAGCGCGACGTCGCGGCGGCGGTGAAGGCGATGGAAGACCACATGTCCTCCGCCCTCCAAAGAGCTATGGGGCTTTGACATTCACCGCAGTGCCTTGGCGGCGGATAAGAAAGCAGGCATCCAAGAGACCCTGCGACCCTGAACGCTCGCAACTAACGAACCCAGCAAACGGAGGAACGCGCCTCATGTCGTCAATCGAGATCGGCAACGTCCGCAAGTCCTACGGTGCCCGTCGAGATCATCAAGGGGCCGACATCGACATTTGGGATGGCGAGTTCCTGATCCTGGTCGCCCCTCAGGCTGCGGCAAGTCGACCTTGCTGCGCATGATCGCGGGCCTGGAGGACATCACGGGCGGCGAGATCCGTATCGGCTCGCGGGTGGTCAACAACGTGCCGCCACCAGACAGCTAATCGAGGAGCCATCCTGTTGTCGATCTTCAAACAGCATCGTCATATCTGGACGCTCCCTGCCGGCAAGGGTTTTGTTGAACGTGAGTGCAAGTGGTCGGGTGCAGTCATATCTACGGCCTGTGAGTGCGGCTCATGTGACCGCTGGCCCTGATGAAAG
>NZ_JBVVAK010000277.1:0-5703 GCF_055792825.1 Microvirga sp. GN3 | reverse complement strand
CATTGGGGTTCCTTCAGCTGGGGTGCAGTCGAGCAACTCCACCATAGCCGGTCCGCCCAATGACCACCTCATCCCAACACCCGGCGCGTCAGCAAATTTCCACCACTAGCGCGGACTCTACCAGATGAGCGATCGCGACACGCCGGCGGAGCAGTTCGCATACTGGCGTGAAGTGGTTTGTGAGACTTGGTTCGGGCTGTGGGCCGAGCGAACCAGCGCGGGCCCGTTCCATGCAACGATCGAGTTGCACAGGATCGGCGACGTGCAAATGGCCAGGGCACATCTTCCTGTGCATCGCATGGGCCGGAGTGTGTCCGAGATCGCTCGTCTGCCGCAGACAGCATATTGTCTGCATCACCTGCACGAAGGAGCCGTGCATGGGGTCTATCAAGGAACGGAGTACAACGCTGGACCTGGGGATCTCTTGCTGTTCGATACGGCGGTACGGTGCGACAGCTTTGTGATTACGCAGCCTGTCAGGACAACCATCCTTCATGTTCCTCGCCACCTCATTGACGGGCAACTCACTCCCCTGAACCGAACCCCGGTTCGCGTGCATGGTGGTGGTGGAATGGGAGCCCTGCTCGCCAGCTATATGACCTCGCTGTCACAGACGGTCTCCACCTTGCCGCCAGAGGCGATGAGCAAGGCCAATTCGATCTTGTGTGATTTGGCTGTGGCGGCATTCCAACCAGGTGCACCATTCGATCCCGATCGGAGTGGAATTCGACAGGCGCGGCTTGCGACAGCCCGACAGTTCATCACGAACAATCTGGCAGATCCAGAGCTGAGTATCGGCAAGGTCGCGGCACATCTGAAGGTTTCGCAGCGCTCCGTGCAGAAGCTGTTCGAATGCGCTGGGAGCACATTGACGAGATGCTCGTGTCGGCGCGATTAGACGCCTGCTACCGCGCTTTGTCCGACACTCGGCAGAGCAGGCGCACCATCGCCGACATAGCATTTGGCCATGGGTTCAACGACCTCTCCTGGTTCTATCGGTGCTACAAGCAGCGGTGGAGCGAGACACCAGGTGACACGCGAGCCCGCACGAGCAGATCATCCTGAGGCGTCCAGAACCAACAATCCCAAGC
Organism: Microvirga sp. GN3; assembly: GCF_055792825.1. Lineage (NCBI taxonomy): Bacteria > Pseudomonadati > Pseudomonadota > Alphaproteobacteria > Hyphomicrobiales > Methylobacteriaceae > Microvirga > Microvirga sp. GN3. Next base: position 4,612 of record NZ_JBVVAK010000277.1, on the reverse strand, counting down.
CTGTGGGGTTGCCGCTTGAAAGGTTCACATCAGAGTTCCGACGAAGTCTATCTTCGCGGCATTCGATAGCAAAAGCCACCAGACTTGATCCGGCTCATCAGGTAGTTTCCGGCTCCATTTCCGGAGTGGGGCAACGTGAGAGTTGAAGATGAACTGAAACGCAAGCGCACTGAACGGCTTCGTTGCATTAACCTTGGCAGTTTAGAGGATGGCGGCTACCTGTGGAGCCACCTTATTGTCTCTTTTCAAGCGCCGTCGCTTTCCAGTCGAGATCATCCTGCTGTGTGTACGCTGGTACTGCAAATACAGCATCAGCTATCGTGATCTGGCTGAAATGATGTCCGAGCGCGGTGTCGAGGTCGACCCATCGACGATCTTCCGCTGAGTCCAGCGCTATGCGCCCGAGATCGAGAAGAGGGTCCGCCGCTTCCAGGGTTCCCGTTCTGGGTCATGGCGCGTGGATGAGACTTATGTTCTGGTGGGCGGAAGGTGGAAGTATCTGTTCCGTGCGATTGATAAACACGGCCAGCTGATCGACTTCATGCTGTCCGACCGGCGCGATACTGGAGCAGCCTATCGCTTCGTGCGCAAAGCCATGAGGATGATGAGCAATTATCCGCCATCCTCGATTACGACTGACAAACTGGCCTCTTATCCGAAGGCCATCCGGCGCTTACAGGGCGAAGGTCTGCTATCGAAAGACGTCGAGCATCGCACCTCGAAATTTCTCAACAACGTCATCGAGGCGGATCATGGTGCGCTCAAGCGCGTGATCCGGCCGACCCGCGGCTTCCAGAGCATGAAAACGGCGCGTGCGACAATCAAAGGCTTCGAGGTGATGCGGATGATCCGTCGCGGGCACTGCATCCCGCAACAGCAAGGAGTGACAGGCGAAATCCGTCTCGTTAACCAGCTCTTCGGTCTCGCCGCGTGAAGAAAGCTTTCGGATGGGTTCGTTGTGTCCTTTCCAAGTTACTGCAACGGAGCCCTCTTTCCTTACTCGTCTATAATCGGGTTCGCCGAGACGCAGGATCCTAACAGCCTGTCCCACTGTCAGATCTGACAGGGGCTCAGCGGTGCGCGGGAGACTAAGAAGATCCTCGCGGTCGGCCCCGGGGAGTGCCCGGCGGGACCGTCAGAAGGACCCCATCATGCGTTTTGTGATTGCCGCCACCCTTGCCTTTGCTGTCATCCAGGCCCAACCCGCCACTGCGGCTGCTTCCTCCCAGACCTGTGCTGCGGCCAGCGAGGCCGACATCGCCAAGCTCTTCGACCGCTGGAACGACTCCCTCGCCACGATGAAGGCCACGGAAGTGGCGAAGAACTACGCCACCGACGCCATCCTGCTCCCGACCCTGTCGAACAAACCGCGCCTGACCCAGGCCGAGCGCATCGACTATTTCGAGCACTTCTTGGCGAACCACCCGCGCGGCACAATCGACAGCCGCGTCATCCAGATCGGCTGCAACTCAGCAGTGGACGCGGGCACCTACACCTTCACGTTCGAGGACGGCTCGCAGGTCCCGGCCCGCTACACCTATACCTACGAGTACAAGAACGGCACGTGGCTGATCTCCTCGCATCATTCCTCGATGATGCCCGAGAAGGCGTTGACACATTGAGCACATAAAGGCTGTCTTCGGCAGTCGTCGTAGTGATCCAAAGCCGGTTGGAACCGGGAACAAAGAACGCCTAAAAGGGCGTTGTCACACGAAGCAAGTAAGGGCCACTTTGGCGATGAGCTCTGGTGGCCTAAGTCATTGAAAGTGCACAATCCGGCACTCGCGCGAGGGACAGTAGAGACAAGTAAACTCGTTTATGTGACAACGCCAGCAAAACAGGCCGCAAGGCCTAGCGCGATGCGTACTGCGTGCAGTGAGTCCCATCATTCGATCATCGGCAGCGCTCGTGGCCGGCTGCTGCAAGATCGGAGCCCATTAGCTTGTAATTGGTGAGTACGATGATCAAGGACGGGAGCATCAGGATCCGAGGGGCAGTCAACGATGAACTGATTTCAAGACGCGCCATCGTAACACGGCTCCTGGCTCATCAGTGAGGACAGATGCCAAGGCAGCAGAGCTGCCCCACAAAGCCGCATGCTCCCTAGTGCCGCTCTGACCCGAGTCCTATTCCGCGGCCACCCGACGAGGCCCTTGGTTCAAATGCGAGACCAGAACATCCGATGGCTTGAACGAGATCACCGTGCGCGGCTCAATCGCCACCCCACAACCTGTCTTGGGATTGCGTCCTTTTCGTTTGCCACTCCGGCGCGGGACGAACGTGCCGAAGCCAGAAATCTTGACCGTCTCTCCAGTCACGAGACAGTCGCTGATCTCTGACAGAACCACTCCGACGAGCGTCGAAGCCTCTGCTTGAGACAATCCGACCGCTTGAGATACCGCACGGGCCAGATCGGCCCGCGTCACACTGCTTGAACTCATCTCATCCTCGCTTGAAGGAATTAGCTAGCTTCCGCCCGCGCACTTGCGTGTTAAGAGGATTTCAACCTCGCTGCCGCTTAGGAATGTGCTGGAACTCCCCTGCTCTATTATGCCGAGTGAGACCAGTCCGTCACCCATGGTGCGGAATGGGACATGCTTGAGATGTGACACCTGTGGTAAGAGAGCTAAGAGCTTTGTCGAAGCCACTTACTGCTGATGTGGACGCTCGCATAGGATAGCCATAATTCGTCAAAGTGCTTCCTCAATGCGCGCATCAGCCCGCCTCACTCGTGAGGCGGGCCTTCCGTTGAAGTGCAGACGGCACAAAACTGCCCTGCATCACTTATCTTTATGACTTCCTCTGAACGCATTCCGCTGTTCCTCCGCCCAGTCCCTCGTGAGCTTCCGGAACAAGAGTGGCGGCGCATGAATCGTACGCCCAGTCTCAACAAGACGAAGTACATCGGCAACCGGTTCTCGCCAAGCCGGCACACCAGGCGGACGACCTAAGGCTCGCAGAACCGCCTCGGCCGAGTTCGGGATGAACGGCCATGCCACGGTGGCGCAGATCTCGACGAGGTTGACGGCAGTCCTCACCGCCACCCGGCAGCGGGCGGGATCTGTTCGGAACGTCACCCATGGTGCCTGAGCCGCAAGATAACCGTTCGCAAGTCGCCAGATCGACCGTATCTCGTCCGCCGCCTTTCGCAAGGAGCAGCTTGCGTGGTAGCGCCTGAGAGCATTGAGATGCTGCTCCAACTCCCGCTCCAGCTGTCTCTCCGCCTCCGACGCGCCTCTCCCCTCTGGAACAGCACCCTGGAACCGTGAGGCAACAAAGGTAAGTGTCCGATTGACCAGATTGCCGAAGTTATCGGCAAGGTCGTTGTTCACGTCTTGCACGAAGCGGTCGAAGGTGAAGTCTGTGTCGTTCCCCTCAGGAGCATTCGCGGCCAGCCACCAGCGCCAGCAGTCCGCCGGCAGCAGATCGAGCGCCTGATCGAGGAAGACGCCCCGCCGCTCGCTGGTCGAGAACTTGCCACCCTCGAAGGTCAGCCAGTTCACGCCTTTGATGATGTCGACTGTCTTCCACGGCTCTCCTGAACCGATCAAAGTGCATGGGAAGCTCACCGCATGGAACGGTACGTTGTCCTTGCCGAGGAATTGGAGATACTCGACATCCTCGGCCTGCCACCACCATTTCCGCCAGTCACGCTGCCCTGGATCACAGTCAGCCCATTCCTGGGTTGCGGCAATATAGGCGATGGGAGCGTCGAACCAGACATAGAACACCTTACCCTCGTAGCCGGGCTTCGGGACCGGAACACCCCATGAGAGATCGCGGGTGATGCAACGATCCTGGAGGCCCTCGTCGAGCCATTTCCGGGCGATCGAGGTGACCAGCGGTGGCCACCCTGACCGGGTCGCGATCCACCGCTCGAGTGCTTCAACCAGGGCCGTCTGCTTCAGGAAGAGATGGCGAGTAGGGCGAACCTCAAGGTCCGTACTGCCGGAAATGGCCGATCTGGGCTCGATGAGGTCGGTCGGATCGAGGGTCTTCGTGCAGCTCTCGCACTGGTCTCCCCGCGCCCGTGTGGATCTGCAGTGCGGACAGGTGCCGACGACGTAGCGATCCGGCAGGAAGCGGCCGTCCTTGTGCGAGTAGACCTGCCGAAGGACGCGTTCCTCGATAAACCCATTCTCCTCAAGGCTCCGGAAGAAATGCTGGGTGAGCGTGTGGTTCTGGGGCGAGGACGAGCGCCCGAAATAGTCGAACGACAAGTTCAGACGGCGGTAAATGTCGGCCTGGATGAGATGCTGCCGGTCGCAATATTCTCGGATCTCAAGACCGGCCTCCGCCGCGCCAAGTTCTGCCGGGGTGCCATGCTCGTCAGTGGCGCAGATGAAGAGGACGTCGTCGCCGATCTGACGGCGGTAGCGGGCGTGAATGTCGGCCGGCAGCAGCGAGCCTGCCAGGTTGCCAAGATGTTTGATGCCGTTGATGTACGGCAAAGCGGACGTGATGAGTGCCTTCGCCATGATACCCTCCTAGTACTACAGCCGGGTTTGTGCGTTGTCTTAGACACGGAGGTGTCGAGCCATGACGCATGCAAGCGAGGCCCACCGCTGGGCCGATCAGTTGGATGATCTCGTCGCCCGGATTGCTCCCCGGT
>NZ_JBVVAK010000276.1:0-5726 GCF_055792825.1 Microvirga sp. GN3 | reverse complement strand
GGGCGATCTGCTGCTCCAGGGTCCAGGGCCCGTCCGAGGCAGGGAGCGTCGCACCGTCCGGATCGCCGGTGATGCCACGCAGGTCAGGGGCCGTTGCCGAGTGGAACACGTAATACGTGGTTCGCCTCATGAGCACCTCCCTTGCTCGGGATGGATCGCCTCTGGGCCTTGACTCATGATCGGAATGATAACGCAGAGGCTGGTCCTTCAGGTCCGGTCGCGAGAACCAAGAAGAATAGACCCGGCAGTCCAGCCCCACCGTACCCGGTTGCGAAGATGACGGGGATCCCGCGGCCGTAGATCACCGCGGCGACGGGATAACTGAGCCTTCCATTCAGATTGAGATCGAGAACAGCGACGTCGAACTCGGCGTCCTGAGCAAGTGCCAGAGCTGTCTCGAACCAAGCCACGGGCCCGATGGGGCTCTCTTCATCAGCAAGCCCGTCCATCCGGAGACGTTGATCCAGCTTACTCAAGACACTTCTGCCTCAGTCCGATCCAAAAAGCCTTACGCGCCTCAACCAACCTCCGCCCATTTAACCGACCTTCAAGTCGCTAAAATATGCGATCAAACGCGCAGAGAGACTCTGCCTTCTGCGGGCGAATGGCCAGGTTACTCAGAACTGAGGCCAATAGGTTCGCATTGATCCTGGTAGGGCACAGCGGCAGCGATGCAGCACGTCACGGTCTTCGGCGGGTCGGGCTTTATCGGTCGGCATCTGGTCGAGCATCTCGCCAGGACGGGAGCGTCCGTGCGGATCGCGGCGCGCCATCCGCTCGCCACAGCAGAGCCTCTGAGGCTCGCTCAGGTCCAACTGGTCGAGGCCGACATTCTCGATGATGCGGCTGTGCAGGCGGCGATCCAAGGAGCTGACACGGTCATCAATCTGATCGGCATTCTCTCGCAGGCAGGACGGCAAACCTTCACGGCCCTTCATGAAGATGGGGCTCGCCGGGTGGCCGCCACCGCCAGGCGCTTGGGTGTCCGGCAACTGGTTCATGTGTCGGCGCTCGGGGCCAGCCGCACAGCACCCGCACTGGCGGACCGCTCCAAAGCGGCCGGCGAAGCGGCGGTGCGCGCCACTTTCCCCGAGGCGACGATCATCCGTCCCAGCTTGGTTTACGGCCCAGACGATCACTTCTTCAATGGCTTTGCCGCGCTGGCGCGCCGGCTGCCGGCGCTGCCGCTGGTCGGCGGCGGGCAGACGAGGCTTCACCCCGTCTATGTCGAGGATATGGTGGCGGGAGTTGGTGCCATTCTGGCGAACCCCGCCAGCCGCGGCCAGACCTACGAGTTCGGCGGCCCCCGGGTCTATACCTTCAAAGAGCTGCTTGAGTTTGTCTGCGCGACCATCAGCGTCCGACTGTTGCTGGTGCCCCTGCCATTCTGGACGGCCGAGATGTTGGGTGGGCTGCTGCAGGTGTTCCCTGACGCGCCGCTCACCCGCGATCAGGTCCGGCTGCTGAAGACAGACAAGGTGGTCAGCGGCGCCGAGTCAACATTGGGCGATGTGGGGATTGAACCAAAAGTACTCGAGACCATCGTGCCTGACTATTTGGCAGTATATCGACGGGACTGACCTCCGCGGAGCCCGTCGCGACGGGCAGGAAAGCTGGAGCACATTTCTGCGGCTTTGTTGCATGAATCGGATTGCGGACGCATTGAACGCACCCGTAACCCAAGTTCAAGTGATGCGGACAGACTTTGGGCGTCCAAGCTCAAGCAGGCGGTTAAGGGCATGAACCGCAATTGCGATCTCGGTGATGCGACGTCGGTCTGTCCGCGAGCGCAGTGCTTCACCGAGCTCGCGTTTGAACCGGCCGATTGCAGTCTCGATAGTCTGAACACAATTGACAAAAGCGTTTGGCTTCCGTGTCCGGAGTGGTGGGGATCACATAACGGATCTCGACCTCGCCGTTGGTGACGATGACCCGTGCCACCAGCCATTCCACCAGCTGGCGCTTTTGCTCCCATGTTGCTTGCTCCAGCCCGTCGCACACCCGCCGGCAGAAAGCCTCTAAGGTCAGGCCGAAGCGTTTGATCTCGGCTTGGCGATCCAACTGCTCCGCTTGGGCGTCGAGCGCCTGCTGCGCCCGCTCCAGATCAGGCCGGCGCCGCCGATACTCCTCGAGGCTCAACACTCCTGCCAGATAAGCCTCCGTGAGCCGCTCGATCTGCTGCTGTAGGCGAGAATGTCCGCGTCGCAGCACCTCGCGACGAGCCTGCAGATCCTGCGGCAGCCAGTGTCCGCCATGGGCTCGTTCCAAGGCAAGCTGGAGCGCCTCCGGATGGGTCAGCAGCTGACACACATCCTCCCAGACCAAGGCGTCCAATCGCTCGGCCGGAATGTACCGCGCGGGGCATCGGGTTTCCCGGTGCGAGTCGAAAGCCGCCTGCTTGCCTCGACAGAAGTAGTAGCGATAGCCCGTCGACATGCTGCGCCCGAAGCGCCAGGCGCGATCAGAACGCGCAACAGATTGAACCACCTCATTCTTCTGATCCCATCATGGGAGAGCTCGAGAGCTGATCCCGAAGAGAAGCAAGACCCGCGAGTGACGTCAAATACCGGAACGGTAAAACAGCCCAAAAGCGCTTGACCTTAAACTGCCGAATAGAGAAGTGCCCTTGAACACGCCACCTTACGCCATCGGTCACGATCGCTGAAGCCCCGTAATAAAAAGCGCGACACATTCCCATTTAGCTGCTCTCGCAGAGATTTATATTACTAATCGTTTAATAGTATAAATTATGGGCAATTGTATTCATTGAAGAAGGTGTGTAATCGTAACTACATCTAGCATGGATACGCCTCTATGACTGGTCTGGTGACGCGCCCAAGTACAGCGTTCCGATAAGCGACTAAGAATATGGCGTGGGAGGGAATATGCTGTGGCCCGGTCCAGTGCCTCGGGACGCCCTTGTGCGTTACTCGTCGAGAGCAATGCCGCTATTGGCATGTACCTAGCCGATGATCTGGAGGATCAAGGCTATGCAGTTGCGGGCCCGTTTACTTGTGCTGGCGCGATGAAGTGGCTCGCGACCGACACCCCTGACATAGCGGTCTTGGATGTTGACTTGCAGTCTGGCTCCTGCGTTGGAATGGCGCGTGAACTGAAGCAGCGGAAAGTGCCAATCATTGTCTACTCACCTCATGAACAAAAACATGCTCTGCCTGAGTTTCAGCAGATGCCCCGGGTGTCTATCCCATCAACCATCGACGCGCTCCACAATGCTTTGGCGGATTACGGGATTGTAGAAGGCCGTCAATCTCAGCCTAAGGAGCGTCAGCGATAGGCCTTGAGGCTGCGATTTTCTTGCTTTGGCTGACAACCCACTCTGACGTCAGCACTGCGGTCCCGGTCCGGTATCAAACGTAGGCCATCTTGCGCGGGTGAAAGAAGGGGTTCTGACAGAACCCTACGCCGCGGCCCTCAAGGCAGAGAGTGAAGAGCGGTTGGCTTGGAGTGTCCTTGTCATCGCGGCCTGCTAGACGGTGACGGAGTAAAGCGTCTGAGCACTAATGCCGAGATTGGGGGGTGTGGCACACCTTGACACTCAGCCGCTCACCCTTAACCTCCCTGGCTATGCCAGCACGCAGAACCATGAATGTTTCCATCACCCCGAAGCTGGAACAGTTCGTTGCAGCCCGTGTGGCTTCTGGACAATATCAGAGCGCGAGTGAGGTTGTCCGCGCGGCTCTGAGGCTGCTTATACGGGAAGAAAAGATTCAGAACAGCCCCCGCCGAGCGTCTGAGCATGAGCGACAAAAATTCTGAGTTGTTGGACCAGAATAGCCTGCTTCAGCAGCTTGAGGCGACGCTCCAGCGTCTTGAGAAGCTAGAGCATGAGAACGAGTATCTTCGGACTCAGTTGACGGCTCGACGTGCCGAAAGCAACGCTACTGCGGCTTCTACGGCGGACAAAGTACAAGAGGACATAGCCTCCATCGCATTAGAGCACGCTCACAGGCTGGCTAGCGCCAGTTCGCGCATCAGGGAACTCAGGCAATCCCGGAATTCACTGCGTGCCAGTGAAAGCTGGCTTCGCGCCATCCTTGAGAGCGCAACGGACTACGCCATCATCACGCTTGACCTGAATGGCGCTGTCACAAGCTGGAACAGCGGAGCGCGGAACATCCTCGGCTGGGATGAAGATGAGATCCTCGGACGCAATGGAGCATTCTTCTTCACCTCTGAGGACCGGGAAGCAGGTGTGCCGAAGAAGGAGATGCAAACCGCTGTGGCTCAAGGACGAGCCGGGGACGAACGCTGGCACCTGAAGAAGGACGGAACCTGTTTCTGGGGGAACGGTGTTCTTATGCCCATCAGGGATGGCGAGCTACTGGGCTATCTCAAGATCCTGCGCGATCGTACGGAGGAGCGGCAAAGCGAGCAGGACCTACGCGAGAGCCAAGAGCGGCTTTGGGAGATCCTGGAGAGTATCTCGGACGCCTTCTATGCTGTGGATCATGAGTGGCGCTTCACCTACATCAACCGCAAGACCGAAGAGATTTGGAGCCGCAGGCGTGAGGACCTTATTGGCAAGGTCTATTGGGAAGAGTTCCCTCAATCTGTCGCTAGTATTCCCTATAAGGCCCATCAACAGGCGATGCAGGAGCGCCGCCCGGTGCGCATTGAGGCTTTATCGCCCATTGTAAAATACTGGGTGGATATCAGCATCTATCCAACAGCCGATGGCGGGCTGTCAGTCTACTTCAGGGACATCAGCGAGCGAAAAAGGGCAGAGGAGCATCAGCGCCTACTGATCAACGAGTTGAATCATCGGGTGAAAAATACCCTTGCTACCGTTCAATCCATCACAAGTCAGACCTTGCGCACGGCTGCGACACCTGAAGCGGCCAAGGAAGCTATCGCAAGCCGCCTGATTGCCTTATCGCGAGCTCATGATGTTCTGACCCGTGAGAACTGGGAAGGCGCTTATCTGCGTGAAATCATTCGCCAAGCCATCGAGCCTTACCGCTGGTACGGCGATGGTCGCTTCGACATCCGAGGGCCTGAGGTCAGGCTATCCCCTCGCGTTGCGCTGGCGATGGCCATGGCACTCCAGGAGCTTGTGACGAATGCGGTGAAGTACGGTGCACTCTCGAATGGGACAGGCCGGGTGATGATTGTCTGGACACTGACGGGCGATGCGGGCCAGCCCGTGATGGAAATGTGCTGGGAGGAAATGGGAGGCCCGCCTGTTCAGGAGCCGAGCTGCAGAGGTTTTGGAACGAGATTGATTGAGCGCAGCCTTGCTCAGGAGTTGAGCGGCAAGGTGGAAATCAAGTTCGAGCCTGGTGGTGTAGTTTGCACCATGGTTTCGCCGCTGGCGGTTGAGACTCAGCTCGAACGGTAAAGATTCTTCCTATTGCTACGGGTTTGAGTAACAACTGCTCGTGGCTCTGAATCGTTTGTCTCAACGGTGGGGGATGGCGTACTCCAGCGATCAAATGGCTCCGGAGGGAGGACGTCCTGCAACCTCCCCGTCCCGGGCAGGCTCGAGTGCACCTTGGCGCCTGATCGACTTCTTGGCGCGGGAAAGGATGAGTCGTCATGGCCATCGGCCGTTCTCGGGAGGATTGAGATCGTGGCGGAGACCGGAGGGTACCACGTTGTCCTCGGTGCCACCGGCGGCGCCGGTCGGGCCCTCGTGGCCGAGCTGGCCCGCCAGGGCCGGCGCGTGCGGGCGGTCAGCCGCAGAGCCCCTGAGCCAGGGCCCAAGG
>NZ_JBVVAK010000275.1:0-5755 GCF_055792825.1 Microvirga sp. GN3 | reverse complement strand
CAAGGAGGCGACCGTCAAGCGCTTCCATTACGACGACCACAATCAGCTCCGCCAGCACCTGGCCGACTTCATCTCGGCTTACAACTTCGGCCGAAGGCTGAAGACCCTCAGGGGCCTCACACCCCACGAGTTCATCTGCAAATGCTGGACACAGGAGCCCAAACGCTTCACCTTTGACCCGGTCCATCAAATGCCGGGACTGAACACTTAGATCATGAAAACCAATATGTGAGACGTGGGATGGTCTGTGGTGCTAGTTTGGCTGGATAGCGGAAGAGGCTTGCTACTTGATCGTGAAAAGACAGGGAGCGGTGGGCCTGCCTGAGTGACTTGAAGCACTTTATAATCCGCTCGCGTCTCGACTTGGCTGATGCCTATTCTCGGCTCTTTTCCTCAAGCCCCTGCTTCAATTGGAATTCTAAGGCGAGTGAGCAAAGCTCGCTCCTGGAACAACACTCCAAGCGCGACAACTGGAATGAGTAGGCTGCTTACTCTCACCTCCGTTGTCGATTGCACGATTGCGACTAGGTGGAGGCAAAGATCGTGCTTGCGCTGCGCGTGTCTGCCTAGCAGATCTCACCGCTTTAGAGCGGGCACTACCCCGGCTTTGGTTCAAGGTCATTTTGCTGCCAGAGCCTCTACCTATTTCGCATAGCGATCTAAACGGCTCCTCTTCTCAGCAACGCTCAAGGAATCATTCTTGGCAACCACGGGGCAATAAGCCGTCACCATGTAGTTGACGATCTCAGCGAAAGTGGCTTTGGCATATTTCTGCTTAAGTTCAAAGATCGTGCCTTCTGTCACGGTGCCGGTTTCATCGGCGTCCAGTGCCTGGGACAGCTGGGCGATCTGTGCGGGCGTCTCTTTGATCGCGACATTGTCGGTTACGGGTTGCGCAACCGGACACTCGAATGCCCTGGCCGGCGCAGCCACCAGCATCATCACCAGTGTCATCGCGCCCAGGCTTGGCGATTGGTACTGTAATTGCCGTGCCAGGATACCGCGTGTGAGTCGGCTTGTCCGCATTCTCGCGTCCGGTCAGTTGCGACCCGCTCAATGCCAACATTGACCGGACCGGACGACGAGCACCGCCATCGGATCGATGAAACCCCTCCCGGTCCGCGCGGGTCCAGACCATTCGCTTCTCGTGCCCTTGCCGTTGAAATTGCCGGTTCTCGGCCGCGCGTCAGCCTGCGAGATCTGACAGGGGATCGCCGCACCGGTTTGCTCTAGATCCTTACATGTGACGCAGTACGTCCGGTCGATATGCAATCGCGAGAGGCTTGCTTGCGGGCTGGAGTGGAGGACTGCTTCCGAAGCACCAGGGAGGAGAACATGATTGGACCAGTCGCGGATCTCCGGTCCCTCACGGCACAGCAGCGCAACGTGGTCGTGGCGACGTTTCTCGGATGGACCCTCGACGCCTTTGATTTTTTCCTGCTGGTGTTCGTTCTCAATGACATCGCCCAGGCCTTTGGGACAGACATCACGGCCGTCAGCATCATGATCCTGCTGACCCTCGGCATGCGCCCGCTTGGGGCACTCATCTTCGGGCGGCTTGCCGACCGCTATGGCCGACGCCCGACATTGATGATCGATGTTCTGCTTTATTCAGTGCTCGGGTTCGCGTCGGGCTTTGCACCGAGCCTAGCCGTCCTGCTGGTGCTGCGGGCATTGTTCGGGGTGGCCATGGGGGGCGAGTGGGGTGTCGGTGCCTCGCTCACCATGGAGTCGATCCCGGCACGGGCACGCGGGGCGGTGTCGGGGCTTCTCCAGGCCGGCTACCCGACCGGATATCTGCTGGCAGCGCTCGCCTATGCGACCCTTTATCCTCACATCGGTTGGCGCGGAATGCTGATGCTCGGTGCTGTTCCGGCGCTCCTGATCCTCTTCATCCGCAGGAACGTCCCCGAATCGCCACTCTTTTCCGCCGAAGCGTCCAAAGCGAGGCGCCCCTTCCGCGACGTGCTGCGCCAGAACGGCGGACTCGTGATCTACGCACTGATTCTGATGACGGCCTTCAACTTCCTGAGCCATGGAACGCAGGATCTCTATCCCACCTTCCTTTCGGTTCAGCGCGGGCTTGATGCGCCGACTGTCGGATGGGTCGCCATTATCTACAATATCGGGGCCATCATCGGCGGCATTGTCTGTGGCATGCTCTCCGAGCGCTTCGGGCGCCGATATGTCATTACCATCGCAGCCTTGTGCGTGCTCCCGGTGATCCCCCTGTGGGCCTTGTCGACCACACCTCTAATGCTGGCCTTGGGAGCCTTTCTGATGCAGATCGCGGTGCAAGGCGCCTGGGGTGTCGTGCCGGCGCACCTGAACGAGCTCTCGCCTCCGGACGCCCGGGGGACATTTCCGGGTCTCGTCTATCAGCTTGGTAACTTTCTTGCTGCCAGCAACGCGACCGTGCAAGCCTCTGTGGCTGCCGCTCATGGCGGCAACTACGCCCTCGCGCTGGCTTGGACAGCCGGGCTGGCGGCCATTGTCGTTGCGGCCTTGGCGATGTTCGGGCGGGAAGCACGCGCCGTTGACCTGCAAGGCACGTCCGCGGATGCCTTGGCTCGAACGTGAGGGAGACAGCATCGAGGTCAAATCCCGGCTGTAGGTCCATGATGGTGGTATCAAATGGTGATCGTCATTTCCAGACCTCTCCAGCGCAGCCGACGGCCGCCTGTCCCACATCACTGTCACTCAGGATACTACCAGATGTCAGCTGAGCATGCCCGTCAGACGATGGCCGCCGGGGGGCGCCACGCTCGCCAATGTGTTCGGCGACTTTGGCACGACCCGGAGATCTAAGTGGTGCATCCGGGAAGTCATGCGGCCCTAGGCAGGAAGGCGATCCCGGGCGAGCGGCGTGGGCGATGGCGGCGGCGTTGTCCCCAGACGAAGGGATGGCGATGTGCATTCCAGTAGAGTGTAGAGCGGCGGCCAGTCGATCCAGCGTCCAGGCCGCAAACGGCAGTCCCAGCGTCTGAGGCTTGATCAACGCACTCGCAATCACGGTGGCTGTCTGCTCGGGCGTGTAGGTTGGTCGGCGCCCCGAGCGATGTCGGTCCTTGAGCGCTTCCAAGCCTTCCGCATTGAAACGGCGGATGCGCTTGCGCACGGTCTCGCCATCAAGACCCAGGCGGGCTGCAATGGCTGATGCGCTCTCGCCGCGATTGGCCCGCCAGACGATTTGGGCGCGTTGCACGCGTTGGGCCGGAGCCGTGTGGGAGTGGGCCAACTTTTGGACCGCCGCATGCTCAGCAGCGGTCATTTCCCGTAAGCAGACTGGTGCCATCGGTCACCTCCGCCAGCAGGCCAGCAAGCCGTGATTATACCCCTGAACATGGCGGATGCACCACTTAGAACCAGCGGCGCTCGGCGTCACCTTCCTCATCCTGAGGAGCCTAACCTGATCGTCACGATCAAGCATGTTGGCTGCGTGCTGCGTCCAAGCCATCAAGGCGAGGGAAGTATCCTGGTCCTGGTTGCATGCGCCAAGCTCCCCAGATGACGAACACGCACTGCGCCAGCGTTACTGTGGGTGAGTCATCGTAATGGCCCCACACGAAATTAACGACAGTTCCATTATTTCCGACAAGGATGCAAGCGACCACCGGAAGCGGGATAGGAAAGACAAGGTTGAGATGGAGCAATGCTGTGCTCTCGTCAAGCGAAGAGGTTCAGAAGGATGTGGCGAGCATGGCAAGAACAATGATGGCCATCACACCCGTAGCAGTCCAGCCGACAGCACGAAGCCACCCTCTCAGGGCAAAGGGGCCCATGATATCCGAGCGGCACGTGACAAGCATCATGGTTGCCATGACCGGGACAGCGATCACGCCGTTGAGCACGGCACTCCAGAAGAGAGCCTTGATAGGGTTAATCTCGCTGAAGTCGATGATGGTCCCGATCAGGGTCGCCAATGCCACCGTGCCATAGAATGCCTTCGCCTGCGGCGGTCGTCGGGAGAATCCGACAGGCCAGCCGCAGGCCTCGCCAATGGCATAGGCGGCTGAACCCGCGAGCACAGGAACTGAGAGGAGACCTGTGCCGACAATCCCAAGCGTGAACACTACAAACGCAAGACGCCCTGCAATAGGCCGCAGCGCCTCGGCTGCCTGGGCAGAAGTCTGGATGTCGGTGATCCCGTTCACGTTCAGCGTTGCTGCCGTCGTGACCATGATCGCGAGTGCAACGAGGTTCGAGAGGGCCATGCCGACCAAAGTATCGATCCTGATGCGCTGCAGAGCGGCCTTACCCTGCTCCGGAGAACCGATCAGTGCATGACGGCCCGGGTGCGCACCAATGTCCTCTACCTCCTCGCCCGACTGCCAGAAAAAGAGATACGGGCTGATTGTGGTGCCGAAGACCGCAACGATGACGGTCAGATACTCCTTGTCCCATCGCACCGCTGGAAGGAATAAACCAGACGCGAGCTTCGCCCAATCAATGTGGGTCGTGACCATGACTGCAAAATAGGCGAAGAGCGCCAATGTCAGCCACTTTAGGACAGCCACATACTGCGTGTATTGCAGGAACACCTGCACAGAGACGCAGACCGCTGCAAAGACGACGACGTAGAGCGCCAGTGGGCCGGGTAGGAGCAAGTGGACGGCATCGGCCATCGCCCCGAGGTCCGCCCCGAGATTGATGGTATTGGCGATCAGCAGCAGGATCACAATCACTTGGAGGAGCCAAGTCGGGTAGTACGTCCGAAGAACGCCCGCAATGCCGTGCCCTGTGGTGCGCCCCAGGCGGGCGCTGATCATCTGAACCGCTGTCATGAGCGGATAGCTGAACAGCATCGTCCAAGTCAGCATGTAGCCGAACTGAGCGCCGGCCTGACTGTAGGTGGCGATTCCACTGGGATCGTCATCGGACGCTCCCGTGATCAGACCGGGGCCAAGCACGTCGAGGGAGCGCGGCTTCGTAGACCCAACGGCCGGGCTCAGACCCTCAGGATCACCATCTTCGACCTGCGGCTTCATCACCCAATCCCTGCCCATCGAGCCCGCCCTGCCTATAGCGAATCCGAGGTTAACCCGACGAGTCGTAGCCGGGCCTCTGTCAGATCTCACAGGCTGACACCGCGGCGGGACCACCCGATGTTTTATTGAGATTGATGCCGCCCGTGCGGCCGAACTCATTCATGGAGTGAATGCTATGTCAGACCCGAACTCTGTCCCGGCTCGGGCGCGCACCAAGCGGGGGCTTGCCTCTGTTGCGGCCATTGCCATCATCGCATCGGGTGCCATTGCCGGTACAGTGGGTTTTGAATCCCGGACACCGGCCTTCGCGCAAAGTGCGCCGGCTGCCACCGCCGCTCCAGTCCAAGCCGGAGTGCGCGATCAGCTCCCGGCGACCTTCGCCGATGTGGTGGACAAGGTGAAACCGGCTGTTGTCGCGGTGCGAGTGAAGATCGAGAACGTCGCCTCGAACGAGGGTAGCCTCCCGTCAAACAACATGGACCAGATCCCGCCGCAGCTGCGCGAGTTGTTCCGCCACTTCGGCGAGAGCAGGCAGCCCCATTCGGGCATGGTGCTGGGCTCTGGCTTCTTCATCTCGGCTGATGGCTATGTCGTGACCAACAACCATGTCGTCGAGCAGACTGGGCAGATCCAAGTCGCGGCAGATGACGGCCGCACCCTCGACGCGAAGGTGGTCGGCACCGACCCGAAGACGGACCTCGCGCTCCTGAAGGTGACCGAAGGTGGGAACTTTCCGTACGTGCGTCTTGCCAAGGCCACCCCGCGGG
>NZ_JBVVAK010000274.1:0-5787 GCF_055792825.1 Microvirga sp. GN3 | reverse complement strand
CCTCGATCACACGCTCCAGCATGGAGACGGCAAAGGTGACGCCGGCCGCCTTGATGACCTGAAGGTCGATGGGGGCGAGAAGCCAGGGCTTCGATGAATCGCGGCTGTCCGGCGCGGTATTGCCCGCAATCTCCTCAAGAGATCCGACTCGCTCGCCCTGTGCTGCCCTCACAAGACGCGCCGGATCGTCCATGGCGGCAAGAGCGCTCACCGTGGAACAGGCCGAGGAAATATCGAAGAGACCATCCTCCCTGATGGCGACCACGGAAGGCCCGATGCCGGGGCGCCAGACGCGTCCGACAAGGGCCCCTTGGAACCCGTCGGCTGGCAGAATTCGGGCTATGTTCGTCGAAGACAGGTGGTCCATCGGCTGGCGCTCGCTTTCTGTTGAGGGCCGTTTCCGCCCTCTTCCCGTGTGCGCCCTTGATATAGCGAGCGGGGCGTAAGGGGCTATAGGGAAAATGAGCACGACGGCCATGCACCGGGGAAACCTCGGAACAAAGCAGGTTCTTTCTCCATAACGAAGCGCAGTTACAAAGCTTGCTGCCTCGAAGCTGGTCAGGAAGTCCATGTCATGGACCTTCGAAGGATCCGACCGGACCGACAGAGAGTTAACCCGGCCCTGAAAATGTGCTTTGTGCACAGCCGAGTTAAAGGAGTGCTCCTTATGAACGACGGCAAGCCATCGAACGCAGCAAGCCTCGCCTCTCCCTCCTATCGGCTGGCGGCGATGGATCAGGATTTCCTCCTGGGCGATTCCATGCGCGGGGTCCGATTCCAGCTGGAATATGCCAAAGCCGAAGAGTATCTGCGCACCTGGGGCGTGCGCTCCACCATCGTCGTGTTCGGCAGCGCCCACGTGCGGGAGGATGGACCGGGAAAGCATCGTTTCTGGTACGAGCAGGCCCGCCTGTTTGGCGCCATTGCCTCAGAGCGCGGCGGTGCGATGACCATCACCAGCGGAACCCGGGACAACGTGATTGCGACCGGTGGTGGTCCCGGCATCATGGAGGCGGCCAACAGAGGCGCCTTCGATGTCGGCGCACCGTCCATCGGCTTCAATATCACCCTGCCGCACGAGCAGGAACCCAATGCCTATTCGACTCCGGACCTGACCTTCCGCTTCCACTACTTCGCCATGCGCAAGATGCATCTGGCGATGCGGGCCAATGCACTCGTCGTATTCCCCGGCGGGTTCGGCACCCTGGATGAGTTGTTCGAGATCCTGACCCTGCGCCAGACCGGCAAAGCACCTCCTCTGCCGATCGTCCTCTTCGACAAGGCTTATTGGCAATCGGTCATCAAATTCGACGCCCTGCTCGACCATGGCATGGTGAGCGAACACGACCGCACGCTCTCCAACTTTGCCGACACGGCCGAGGATGTGTGGACCGCGCTCATCGAGAACGGTCTCGTGGTGCAGACCCTGGAACGCGATTCCGAGCCGGACTTCTGACCCTCCGATTTGATTTGACAAAGCCGAAGGGTTGAATTTTGATTTCCCTCATGGGGATCGCGATCTCCCCACGAGGCGACATGCCCAAGCATCGCATCCGCTCTGAACCTTTACGGATGCAATCATGTCGTCATTTAACACCATCTCCCCTGAAAAGCTCGCGCGCCTGATCGGCACGCCCAAATGTCCTCTTCTCATCGATGTGCGCACCGATGAGGACTTTGTAAGCGATCCCCGCCTGATCCCCGGGTCCAGGCGCCGATCATTCGAAACCGTTGCGGAATGGGCGCAAGACCTTGATGGTCATTCCGTTGTCGTGATCTGTCAGAAAGGCTTGAAGCTCAGCCATGGGGTAGCCGCCTGGCTGCGCCACGCCGGCTTGTCGGCCGACACTCTTGAGGGCGGAACATTGTCCTGGGCGCAAGCCGGTTTGCCCATGGTCCCAACCGAGCGGATTCCACCGCGTGACCCACAGGGACGGACGATCTGGGTCACGCGCTCGCGGCCCAAGATCGACCGGATCGCCTGCCCCTGGCTGATCCGCCGCTTCGTCGATCCCGATGCCGTTTTCCTGTTCGTCCCGACCTCGGAGGTCCAGGGTGTGGCGGAACGCTTTTCAGCCACGCCTTTCGACATCGAGGGCGATGATGTCTTCTGGAGTCATCGCGGCGAGCTGTGCACTTTCGATGTCATGGTCGAGGAGTTTGGGCTTTCCACCGAGCCCCTGAAGCATCTCGCCACCATCGTCAGGGGAGCCGATACCGCACGGCCCGACCTGGCGCCGGAAGTGCCCGGCCTGCTTGCTGCCTCGCTGGGACTGTCACGCATGTACGCGGACGACCTCGCGCAGCTCGAGGCCGGGCTTGTGCTCTACGATGCCTTCTATCGCTGGTGCCGCGATGCGACAGATGAAACGCACAATTGGCCTTCGAAGAAGCCGGGAACCTGACGTGAGCGAGACCCTGCAGAACTCAGACCGGGGCCTTGCTCAGGCCATGCCCCACCACGGCGTCTCTCTCGCGGAGGCCTTTCGTGTCTGGCTGCGCATTGCAGCGCTCAGCTTCGGTGGGCCTGCGGGGCAGATCGCCGTGATGCATCGCATTCTGGTCGAGGAGAAGCGCTGGATTTCCGAGAGCCGGTTTCTCCACGCGCTCAACTACTGCATGCTGCTGCCGGGCCCGGAGGCCCAGCAGCTCGCCACCTATGTGGGCTGGCTGATGCATCGCACCCTCGGCGGCATCATGGCGGGCGGGCTGTTCATCCTGCCCGGCATCGTCGCCATCATGGGCCTGAGCTGGATCTATGCCCTCTATGGCAAGATCGGCTTCGTTGCAGCGCTCTTCTTCGGCCTGAAGGCCGCCGTGCTCGCCATCGTGCTCGAAGCGGTGGTGCGGATCGGCAGGCGAGCGCTGAAGAATCGCATCCTCGTCGGGATTGCCGCGACAGCCTTCGTGGCGATCTTCTTTTTCGATGCACCGTTCCCGTTAATCGTTCTCGCAGCCGGACTCATCGGCTTTGTCGGTGGGCGCGCTGACCTGCCGCAATTCCAGGCGGGCGGACATGGCGACGATGCGCAGGACAATGACAACCTTCTGGGTGAGCATCTTCCTGCCCATGCTTCTCCAAACATGGGCCGCAGCATGCGAGTCGCTGCAATCTGGCTCGCGCTCTGGCTCGTGCCGGTTCTGGCTCTCCTGATGATCCTCGGTCGAGACGACGTCTTCAGTCAGATCGCGATCTTCTTCTCCAAGATGGCGATGGTGACCTTCGGCGGAGCCTATGCCGTCCTGGCCTATGTGGCGCAGCAGGCGGTGGAGACTTATGGCTGGCTGCAACCCGGCGAGATGCTCGATGGCCTCGGCATGGCCGAGACGACGCCGGGCCCGCTGATCATGGTGCTGCAATTCGTGGGCTTCATGGCAGCCTTCCGGGAAGCCGGCACGCTCAATCCGCTGCTGGCCGGAACGCTCGGCGGCCTTCTCGCCACATGGGTGACCTTTGCGCCCTGTTTTCTCTGGATTTTTCTCGGCGCACCCTACATCGAGACCTTACGCGGCAACCGGGCCTTGAGCGGAGCCCTCACCGCCATCACCGCAGCTGTCGTCGGCGTGATCCTGAACCTTGCGATCTGGTTCGGCATCCACACGATCTTCGGCAACGTTCAGGCGGTCGAATGGGGCCCGTTCAGTTTCGATACACCGGTATGGGACAGCGTCAATCTATGGGCGCTCCTGCTCTCGGGCGCGGCCATCGTCGCCATGTTCCGGTTCAAGGCCGGGATGCTGTCGACGCTTGCCGCAACATCCGCGGCGGGAATCGTTCTTCATTGGGCGGGGATAATCGCTTGAACGGATGAGGTGAGACAACATCGCGTCTCACCTCCCCTTTGTCTTGCCTCAGGACGTCGAAGAAATCTGCCCGCCATCGACGCGCAGAATCCCGCCTGTCATGAACGAGGCCTTCTCGCTGGCGAGGAAGACGGCCGCCGCCGCAAACTCTTCGATCTCGCCGTAGCGGCCTGCCGGAATGCCGGTGCGGGCGGCCGTTGCCACATCCTCCACGGAACGACCGGTGCGCTCCGCATTGGCAGCATCGAGCTGCTTCAGGCGATCGGTGGCGATGCGGCCCGGCGCGATGGCGTTCACGGTCACACCGGAGGATGCCACTTCACTTGCCAGCGTCTTGCCCCAGCCCACGAGCGCGGGCCGGATGGCATTCGAGATCGCGAGGTTCGGGATCGGCTGAATCACGCCGGACGAGATCACGGAAATGATGCGGCCGAACTTGCGCTCGATCATGCCCGGCAGCAACTGATCGGCAATCCGCACGAGATTGACGAACATGGCCTCGAACGACTGGCGCCACTGGTCGGACGACACGCCCTGCGCCTTGCCGGGCGGCGGGCCGCCGCTGTTGAGCACGAGAATGTCGACGCCACCGAGCGCTGCCGTCACATCCTTCACCAGAGCATCGACCTGATCGACCTTGCCGGTATCGCAGATGAACGGCAGGACGTCCTTGCCGATCCTGTCGGCGGCGGCCTTCGAGCCTTCAATCGTGCGGCTGGCAATGGCGACACGCGCGCCCTCCTCCGCCAAGCCTTGCGCGATGCCAAACCCTAAGCCCTTGCTCGCGCCAAGAACGAGCGCGCGCTTTCCTTTCAATCCTGTTTCCATTCGTGAAAACTCCCCTTGTTACATTACGGGCGCTCGATGCGCTCCATCAGCCATTCGATCTCGGCAATGGTTTCCGGGCTCAGCTTCGGCCCAGGCTTGCGCAGCGTATGGGATGCGATGATGCCGCGCCGCTTCAGCACGTATTTACGCACGGCGAGGCCGACACCGGGCTGCGTCTCGTAGCGCACCAGCGGCAGGTGACGGTCGAAGAGATCGTGCGCCTCCTTCCGCTTGCCCTGGTTGATGAGATCGACCACGCCGACCAGCATTTCGGGATAGGCGTAGCCGGTCATGGCGCCGTCGGCGCCGCGTTCCATCTCGAAGGGCAGGAACATGCCGCCGTTGCCGCAGAGAATCGACACGCGACGCACCTGACCGGCATCGCTGGCACGGCGCAACGTGGTGATCTTGTCGAGGCCCGGCCAATCCTCGTGTTTCAGCATCACGCAAGAGGGGCTCTGCTCGATGATCCGCATGGTCACCTTCGGCGTCATGACCACATTGGTCGTGAGCGGATAATCCTGGATCACCCACGGCACATCCGAGCCGATGGCTTCGACCGCATCGGCGTAATAGGAGACGATCTGGTCGTCGGTCTTCAGGGTCGAGGGCGGCGCGATCATGACGCCGGCGGCGCCTGCATCCATCACCTTGGACGACAGGCCCGACATGGCCGCGAAGCCTGCGGCCGACACGCCGACGATGACGGGGACGCGTCCCGCCACCGTGGCAATGACCTGACGGGCGAAGGCCAGCGCCTCATCCGCCGCCAGCTTGGGCGCCTCGCCCATGATGCCGAGAATCGTCAACCCGGTGGCACCGGCTTTCAGATAGGCCTCGACCATACGGTCGGTCGAGGCGACGTCCACCCGCCCATCGCTCTCGAAGGGCGTGGGGCAGATGACATAGACGCCGGCGGCAGAACTCGTGAGCAAGGCTTCCTCCTGGACGAAGCGGGGTAAGAGAGATCGCGTCCCTCATACACCCGCTTTCCGCCCGGCGCACTACCTTAGCTGCGGCCGGCGATACATCTTTAGCCCACCCTATTCATGAGACATGTTGATGTTTGCCGTTCTGGACTGCGATCGCGGGCGCTCGTTGCGTCTGTTTCATCGCGATGAGGTCTGGAATATGGGGAACGCGTTGGCAGGAGTT
>NZ_JBVVAK010000273.1:0-5829 GCF_055792825.1 Microvirga sp. GN3 | reverse complement strand
ACGCCGCTCCTCCATCTGCTCGGATGTTAGATGCGTCGGCCGCCAAACGTCGTCATCCATCGCGCGCCTCCTCATGAGGATCGACATCACCCTATGTTACACCACCTCCGTGAAGATCATTAGAGCAACGGATGCAAGCGCTGGCCGGCCAGGAGGAGCTTCTGCACAACGATGCCCAGCGCCAGCAGCAGCTTGCCGGCGTGGCAACCTCCCTGGAGGCATTTCGCGAGCGGGTGCAGCACGGGCTGGCCCAGGCCACTTTCGAGCAGCGCCGGCAACTTGTGCTGTTGCTGGTTGACCGAGTTATCGTCACGAATGATGAGGTCGAAATCCGCTACGTGCTGCCGACCAGCCGCGAGAGTGAGCACGTCCGCTTTTGTCAATTGCGTAAAGACTACTTCCACCACCCACCGGCGCGCGAGCACCTGGAAGCCACTCGGGCGTGTCGGCGGCTCTGCGTCAATCCGCATCCAGGTTCCGCCGCTCCACCAATGCTGCGGGATGGATAATCTCCAGCCCAGGGCTTTCTGAAGCCAGTCCCGCAAACCTCGATAAGCGGTGTCTGCCCACATCAGCTCGATGGCCGGAAACAGATGCTGCAGACCCTCCAACAAGACCTCAGCTCCGGCGCGGTCATGGATGTCGGCGGGCTGCACCTTGTTCTTCAGCAGATTGCCTTGCGTATCAACAAGAAGATGGCGCTTGCGGCCCTTGATCTTCTTGCCACCGTCGTATCCACGGGGGCCACCCATCTCGGTGGTCTTGACTGACTGGCTGTCGAGGATCGCCGCACTCGGTTGAGAAGACCGGCCGATCGTGCGCCGATATCTCTCGCGCAGCGCCTGAGTGATGTGCTCCCACGTGCCGTTCTCGCGCCACTGAGCAGAATGGTAGAAGACGGCGTAGCGCGGGGGATATTCGTGCGGCAGCAGCCGCCATTGGGCTCCGGTCCGCAGCAGATAGAAGATCGCATCGACGATGCGGCGTAAGGGATAGGTCTGTCGCCGTCCGGCCGGATGGCTGCGGGGAACGAGGGGCTCGAGCAGCGCCCATTCGGCATCATTGAAATCGCAGGCGTAGGAGCAGACATCTATGGCGGGGCTCCCGGATCCTCAAACAGCCCGCATCCGCCTCATCGATCCTCACGAAAGTTATTCTGAATCAAGCACTTGAAGTGCGCAATAAAATTGCTCACCAGCCTCTGATGACAGCAACAATCTCAGGTTGCCTGTTCCCGACGCTTGCCGGTTTCACGGGAGAGGCCGCCGTGTTGTGGCGCTTACAGGAAGGGATGCGACCTGACACGATTGCATCGGAACTCGGTTTAGCCGAGCCGATCGTGAAGGAGTACATCAAGGCAATCTTAAAGAAGGTCCGCTCGGAGGGAGCATATCTGAGCGCCACCATCGGAACAGATGAACAATCGCCATCGCACTTCGGTAACGATATTGATCGACCTATCTGTGCCTGCCCCACCAGTGAAGGGCCTCTTTTAGCTGAACGGCGGGCCAACCGCCGTGTCCATCCCTCTGGAGAGCCTTGAGTTGCTATGATGACCACGACTGATCCTCATCATCGTCCCAAGACCGATCTCGTGGAGCACCGCGGCTACCAGATCCGCCTCAATCAGAGCAACTTGGAATGGATTGCCTTTGTGGCACGGCCCAAGCAGCGCCCGACCGTGATTATGGCTCCGGATCGTGAGGCAGTCCTCGCTAAGGCTTATGAGTGGGTCGACCGGCAGCGTGCCTCGGACGAGAATCCAAAATGACCGACAGCTTGATCCAGTTGGCGCCCAGCGCTGATAATTTCGTCCTGCACGGCACTGTGATGACAAACAGCTCAGGGTGGTCCTCCACCCGGACCGCCGAACTGCTGGAGGATCTGCCGAGAAACAGGCGCCCCTTTCCTTTCCGGGAGCTTAAGCTCGACTCCCTTTCCGTGGCGGAATTGTGTGTTTGTCTCGGCCACCCAACCGTGAAGGCCAACAGCCGATATAACGCCTCCCAGAGTGAGTAAGATGGCGAAGTCGGATGACGATCACCTGCTGCAGGTGGACCAGCAGCCATGGGTGCGGCGCGAGCCGTCCATGAGCGCCCGCCTCATCGGTCTGGCGATAACACTAGTTGGTATTGCTGTCGCAATTTATCTGGCGCTGTATTGGTTTTAGGAAACCACAGCAGGGCTAGAATTCATGCGGGAGAGCAGGAACGCCCTGCGATTTGTCAGGGCACGAGTGGATGAGGAAGTTCCGCATCGTCTCGGTCTCAGACACGACGCGACGCGTCCGGTGGCGCTATCCCAACCGGTATAGACATCGCGTTCACGGGTTGCGGAACTCAGAACCGAAAGCCGGCGCCCGCACCGCGCCCTGTCAGAAGCGGCTGCATCATCGGCTCAGCGGCAGGACGTTCCTCCGGCTCGGAAGCGGCTGGCGCTGGGAGGCTCGATGATACAGGTCGTGTTGTCGCTGGTTGGACCGCCTCGTTAGATGTGCCAGCCATCGATGGTGGCGGCGGGACGGATGTGCGGGGGAGAACGCCTGGGCTTCCGCCGATCTGACAGCCCGCGAGAGTGACACACACCATCAGAAGTATGCCTGACGTGGCAATGGCTCGCATGTCTGACCTCCAGCTGCCGCCCCGGCAATGAAAAGCACCCTGGCTGAAGCGCTGTCTGAGACCTCAACCAGGGTGCCGGTGTGCCAAGAGAATGACGCACATCC
Source organism: Microvirga sp. GN3 (assembly GCF_055792825.1). Classification (NCBI taxonomy): domain Bacteria; kingdom Pseudomonadati; phylum Pseudomonadota; class Alphaproteobacteria; order Hyphomicrobiales; family Methylobacteriaceae; genus Microvirga; species Microvirga sp. GN3. The sequence continues at coordinate 3,104 of NZ_JBVVAK010000273.1, read as the reverse complement.
TGGAAGTAGGCCGCTCAGACTGATCGACAATGGCAGCCCTGGCAGCAGGCTTTCCGCGTCTTGTCCGGATAGCAGCAGAATCGTGAACGAGAGTCCTTTCGAGGAATTCCAAAGGAGCCACATCAAAGGCCTTCGGTAAATCAGCCGCAGATCTTGAGAGCCTTCGAAGCTCCAGCGAATTGGCTGGTATGACCGGTATGTAAGCTCAGTTGATCGATGTATGACAGCGAGGAGCAGGTGTGATCTTCGCTTAACTGATAAATTTCCGCTGAAGCCGAATTTCTACTCGCCAGCGTTGGAATTGCAGTCGCTCGTCAATGTTGCTGTGACCGGGATGCCGGACAGCTGATTGAGGCTGCGGATCAGCTCTTGAATGACCCAGCGTCTGGCCCGGCGGGCTGAGGATCGTTTCATCGCCGTTCTCCCTGTGATACAGGGTGCTTACCGACGTGGCCTGCTCGACGTGTCGATGGTGACGAGGTTTCCGGTGATCGGATCGAGAATGGTCATGGGGCAGTGCTCTCCCGTTCTGGCACAGGGCCAACGCCGCGCCGTCCGGTTTCGATCAAGTACGATTGGGATTGTGGTTACAAGACAGTTACTGCACCAGGACGCTCACATCCCCAAAGCAGATCGAGGCGGTTCATCCGCGCCCCGACTGCCTTGGAGGTGAGGGCTGATCCGAAACCCAGCGGATCAGTCCAAGCATGGTCATCGCAAGATGGTTAACAGACAGCTAACAAGAGCACTCCGCGTGGGGATGTCATGTTTGGATGGCGCCCGTTTGGCAATGTGATTGTTGATGATGCTTGGGTCTCGCGGGGCGGGTGCAGTCATGTCTCCGGCCTTGAAGCGCGGTGCTGCATGCCCGCTGGCCCTGATGTTTTACGCTGGAGCTGGTCCCTCTCACATTATCGCGGTTGGCTGACGCAAGACGATACCACGGGTTTGCCAGTTCCGGCGGTCCATGTCCGCTTGGGCTTCACATCATCTCATCGTCACCGTGCCAACTGGGATGCCCCACAGGGCGAATAGTCTGAACTGGCCATCTATATCTATGCCGCCGGCATGGCAGCTCCATGGCTCCCGGGCTCGTAACCCGTGCTCCTGGCCATCACAGCCCAGGCGATCCGGGCCATCTTGTTGGCCAATGCGACGGCGACTACCTTGAAGGGTAGACTAGGGCCGTATCGATGCCCAGCGAATCGGTTTGTAGTTCTTGCCCTTGAGCTTCCGCTCGCCCCAGATGGAGTCCAGATACTTGGCATCCCCTAGAATGATCGATTCCAATCGGGCTGACTTATTGATGTCCAGGCCCGGCTGTTTGTTGAGCAGCCTCTGTGAATCCTTTGCGGACATCCTGGTGACGAAGGTCACGACGAGGCCTGGAGTCCCCTCGACCTCGTAAGAATTGAAAAGCCTCAGCCCATCCGGCTTCTCCTCGACGAGACGCTCGACGAAGGCGAAACCATTATTTTCCGCGTGCTCCCGGATGTTGGCCAGGGTGGTCTCGCCGTACGTGAAGACTGGGAAGTCGGCCGGCTTCCCGTCTGGGCGACCGCCCCAGGTCTCCTTGGCAAAGGCGATCCGTCCGTTCCCCGGATCCGTGGCGAGCGCGAGCTTGTTCCCGTCCGGCAGGCTCCACCTGACCTCCTCGTGGGCGCCCGCAGCAACCCTCGAGGTCGGCTTCCCGGCCATCCGCGACGCAGCCGAGATCTCCTCCCCGATGCGAATGCCGTTCAGGGTCTGGGCTTGCGTTCCTGCAGTCACGGAAAGGAAGCCGAGAGCGGGGATCGCTCCTCTCATGATACTGGAGGTAATGAATCTCATGGCGTCTGGCATCGTTTAGGGGGCTGACAACCTACCTTTCCAAGCACATCAGTCAACTTAACCGGAAACAGTAGCGGGCCAGATGTGGCCCAGGTATCACAACCTCGCGCAAGCTGGTTCATCCCCTGTCGATCTCGAAGCCAGGGGCTCCCGACAATCACGACTTCGGGTCTCAAAGCCGAGGGTGACGGTAACAGCCCAGACCTTCTTCAGACTCACTCGGCACCGGCGTTTCCGCACAGGATGCCCGCAAGCCGCAGAGCCATGCCGGGGCACGGCTCGGGCCAGGCAAGGGGACGTGGGAGCGTCATGACGGCGGCGATGGTGTTCCTGGCGTAATCGACGTTCGTTCCTGCCCTGCCCCACGCGGTCATGAGCCGGGACAGGAGCCCCGCCTCGGACAACTCGCGGACGCTGGGATTCGACAGGTCGGCGACATAGCAGAGAGCCCTGTCCCATCCCCGCGGCGTCAGGACGTCGATCAAGGAATCGACGTAACCATCTTCTGCGGTCTCGCGCGCCGTTAGGTAGCGCCGGACCTCGGCCTCCCGAACCTTAGCGACCTTGTAGGCGATGCCGATGCAGCAGGGGCCGGGAACGAGACCGAGGACGACGCCGGGAGTTTCAGCCGAACCACGATGGACAGTGGAAGGGATGCACCAGGAACGGCGCCAGCCGGGAGCCAGCGCGGGCATCGTCGACACATAGTCGAAACCCGGGTTCCAGATCAGCGAGCCATAAGCAAATACCAGCATGACGCAGTCCTGTTCGCGCCGTCACGGAGCGGCTGAGTCCACGCTGCTGACGGCTCTGCACTTTCCAAGGGCCAAGTTCGCTTTAGCGAACGTCTAATCCTTTCTAGCGAGTCCTGGGATTGTCGACTGTGATCGCGATCACACGGCCCTTGCTGGATGTGTTCGGCAAGTGCGGAGTGGGACAGCACGGCGATCCGAAGGTTCTGTCGCAATTTCTAGCAAAAGACAAAGAGATGCCAGAGAGGATGGTAGGCGCTCATGCGGCGAGCCGCTCGAATTGCTCTGCGAGCGATAGATTTGAACGGCAGGCGTACTTTGCCTGTCCTTTGCGCATCATGTGAACCAGTTCTACCCCGCCAAGGATCACGCGAGCGCTACCAATCGACTTGAAACCGAGCATCGGCCGCACCCGCCCCTTGATGGCACGATGGTCTTGCTCGATGCGATTGTTATCGGGCATGCTTTTCCTCGGCACCATCGGCGCGTTGGCGCAACCAACTCGGCGGCTGTATCCTGGGG
>NZ_JBVVAK010000272.1:0-5899 GCF_055792825.1 Microvirga sp. GN3 | reverse complement strand
TCCGTCTCGCCGATACTGTCGGCGAGTGGCTTCGGTCCATACCATCGTGAACTCCATCGAATCTTCGCAAATCCGACGGAATCACAGGGCCTTGAGGCCACTCAACCTTTTTCAGTCAGCCTCTAAGAGGTTCGTAATGACCGCGAAGCCCAGACACTGCGAAGGCTGAATGGGCCTGATATCAGGGACGGGATTATACTCATCCATGGTACCCGCTGCTGAGCAGGCTGCGCGAGCCAATGCCGCGCCGGGAAGGCCATCCAGCAAGCTTTCCGAGCGGCGGTCGGTCTCCGGAAGGATCGGCTGCCATTGCAGCTATGATGCGCCGGCCTGCCTCGCGCCAACGGCGCAGGCAGTCGCTTGGCCGAGCACGGACGGCGGCCGCGAGACGGCTCCAACCATCGACGTCAACCGTCTCGAAATAGGCTTGGAGCGCCCGGTCCCGGGCGATGGCGATCCGATTGCCCAAGACCGGGCACCATAAGGCACCCGGCCTGCGCAGGCGGCGTCGGTGCTGAGCCGCGCGGGCCGTCCGTTCGTCGCAATACAGCCAAGCTCCCAAGGTAGGTTCATAGCTCGCCCACTCGGCAGCCGGAATACGTCCAGCCGCCCTTTCGATCACGTATCGCCGTAGCAGCAAGGCCTCCGCGTCCCGCATCCCTGTCATTCCAGCACCGGTGCGGGGTCGTTGGCGGCCGGACGAGGATCGGACTTAGGAGGATTGAGCAGAGCGGAGTGACTGTGCGCGGCATTGCGACGCTCGATCTCGATCAGCTCCGCCCGCCCGAGAGCGTGAAAGCGGGAAAGCTCCGGGACAATGTCTGCCACGTCTGACGTCGCGAGTTCGGCGCGCTGGTCGTCATCCAGGTAGCTTGTGACAAAGGCCCGGAGCTCGGGCGGCAATCTGCCAAGTCCGGCGGGGTCACCCTGCGCCGCAGCACGTAAGGATTCAGCCTCGCGGGTACCGACCCGCACAAGGCTCATGGTCTGGGTGTGTACCTCGGCGGTCGCCTGTTCCCGCTCCCACATTCGACGTACTGCGTCGGATGGCTTGCAATTTTCGAGCCGGACGCCCTGCCGTTGCGCCTCGATCCAGATGCGATCCTGATCCTGTTGTGACCACCTGCCTGTTAGTTCCGCGGCCCCACCCCAAGCCTCCTTTGCCTTGATGATGGCCGCACGGATCGCTTCATCGGAGACCGGGCCATGGATTTCCAAGTGATCGCCTGTGTCCCTGATCCGGGAGGTCCCGGCCTGCAACCAACAGCCGTCCGGTGCGGCGGTAGCCGAGTAGCCCCGATCCTGCCACCATTGGGCCAGCGCCTCAGCCTGTGTCTCGGTCAGGCGCTCGCGGCGCGAAGCATTGGAGCTGCGAGCGATCGTGGTGGTTCGCTCCAGGCGTTGGGTTTCCCAATTACCCGCTTCAGCAAGAGCAGCCGCGAGGGCATCTGCGCGGCCCCGGGCACCCCACGTCCGGACGGTTCTGCCGTACCCATCAATCTCACACCAGCCGCCATCCCGCAGCAGGATGCGCGCTGTCGGCTGGCCAGGCGAAGGCTGCTTGATCATGTGCAGGTCATCGCGCCACGCCGACGCGTCGAACCCCTGTGGAGCAGCGTCGACGAGGAGCTGCGCCTTAAAATCCAGTGCCCGCGCCGCCTTGAATCCTCGTGCCATACCGCCCTCCCTTAGTGAACCAAGTTCATTGTGCGTCCGATGGTGGCCGGCGGCGAGCGCGGCGGCCTGAATCGTTAGCCTGCCGACGTCGATGGTGCCAAGGGCCGCGGCGGCGATGCGCTCGTGCACGCGGCGTCGAGCCGACCGAGGGTTTCGGATTGGTGCTGCATGGCTTCCAGAATCGCTGTGAGGAGAGCCTTGATCTCGTCCAGCGGGCCACGCTCGGTCGTCTCCTCGTCGAGGAGAGACAGCAGCGGGTGTAGACGGCGCACGTCGTCGCGTGTCGCTAGCTGTTCCTGGAACAGGTCGCGGGGTGTCAACGGAGCGGGTTTGTCGATCATCTCGAATCTCCTCGATCGTAGGAATGGCGAGCTCAGCAAGTCGGGCACGGACATCGGCAGCGGTGATCCGGTCGCCGTCCCTCCGGGCAGCGGCTGACAGGCTGCGTGTAAGGGAATGGATTGATCCGGAACGGTCGACCAAGACAAAACCACGGTCGCCTTGGGCGAGCCTCAGGCTCATCATCCGCAACGCGGCCGCGAAGCCATGACCATTGTCGCTGGAACGCCACGCGGCCAGTGCGCGTGTTCTCACCTCGGCGAGTGGGACCGCCGTACGCTCGGCCTGGGCGCGTTCGCGCGGCGTCGACTGGGCAATGGGAGGGCGGCCGTCGAGCAGCCCGGCCGCCTCTATCGCGTCCGCAATATCGGCCCGGCCGTCCCTGCGCAATGCCTGCGCAACGGCCCTGTTGTGTTTGCCTTTCGTCCACGGCAAGCCGCACTCGAATTCCACGAGGCGTGAGACTTTCTCTCGGCGCGCATGATCGTGCCGCAAGTCGACAGTACGACCGTCTGACCGAACTAGACTCCAGACCACGTGCCAATGAGTGCGCCCGTCCTTTTCGTGGCGCACGCCGCAACGCGGAGCGGCTTCAAGTCCAAATTCCCGTTCGTAGTGCCTCATGAAGGTTTGCATCACCGCGTCCGGATCGTCGCAACCGGGCGGTGGATCAATGTGAACGTGATGCACGGGGCGATCGGTACGGCCGTGTGCGGCCGATGCAACCAATTCGCGGAGCTGTCCAGGGAGATCAGAGGCGGCGAGGCCGCGTGGCTCTAAGACCTTCACATGCTGTCCACCCTTCCGCGACAGAAGATGACGCGCAAGCGCTGGGCCGCCCTGGCCTCGGGTTGCACCAGCAATCACGGGCCGCCCTCACGATGTGTCCTACCTGCGGAGCCGATATGACGTCGCAGGGCACTCGGGACTTCGACGAGCTGGGCCTGCATCGACCGTAAATCCCGCAATACCAGTTCGGTATCGCTATGGGCTGGATGTCCAGCTTCACGAAGCGCCCTCGCGAGCTGGATCGTCGCTCCGGAGCACGATCCCACGGCGCCGACTAGCCGCGCGACTGCCATCACATCCTCTGTCGGTATAATCGCGGATCTGCGCCGTGGGGACGGCGGCAGTGAACGAATTTCACCATAGACGGGGAGAGCGCGAACAAGAGCTGCTCGGACCCATCCCGTCGGACTAATGCCCTCCGAACTTGCGGCGGCATCCAAAGCCGCTGCGAGTTCAGGACCAAGGCGGACATGGACAGCCCGGAGAGTCACGCTGCTGTCCTCGGTTCCTGCTTTGCATCGCGTGCTCGATGGGCATGAAGCCAGAGTGCATGGACCTCCTTCCATCGGGCATGAGCTGCATCACGTCTGGCCTCACCGACAAGGCCGAGAAGGAAGTGATGTTCGGCAATCATTGCCTCATCGATGGCCTCTCTCATGAGGCAATCAAGATCCTCAATGTCGGCATCACACATTGTTGCTTGTTCCTTTCACTGGCCGCATCGGCTGTGGGGTCAACGGGGAGGCACGCCTCCCTTGCCAGCTTGGGGATCTGCGGAGCGGGTATCACTATGGCTGGCTATCTCATGGTGTCTGCCGGCGGAAAGATGGACAAGCCATAGAGATACCAGAGGCCATATCTGAGACGGCCGGATGCAATCCCTTGACCCTATGGCGCCCGGGCGGGAGGCGCATGTCGGTCGTCGACGGGGACGCTCCCAGACACTATAAAGCCTGCCAGAGAGGTGCTGGATGGACCCGTGTGATTACCAAGATGACGATCACGATGAGCCGATGCCACGCGAGCCAGACGAAATCGAGATGCACGAGCTCGATGATGCACTGCGCGGTCTCGCCGTGCTCGGTGAGGACACTTTTTTGGGCATGCAGGCAACGAACGTCGCCTTGGTCGACAAGTGGTTGATGTCTATCGAGACCGAGGCTCGCGGATGGCGCTTCAGGGACGAAGGTATCGACGTTGAAGGTGCAATGTTCCTCAACGCACAGAGCCAGATGTGGATGTTCGCCGTCTACGAGCTCCTGAGAACTTGGCGCGAGCGGGCAAAGAACATCCAAAAGTGGACATCGAGCGGTGGCCTGTCTCTTAAGATTGCAGCGCTCGAAAGAGACCAGTCCTTTCTGCACGTCAATAAAGCCGCCTTCGTCGATCTACTGAAAAGGGCTCTAGCCGAACCTGCTCTGGTATCCTCAATTTCTGATGACCTCTCTCGGACCCACGTGCTGTTCGGGCAGCTTGAATTCCTGCGAATTGCGCTCGCCAAACACCAAGTGTCGGGCAAGGCAAAGCAAATAGCGTATGCACCTGGTTATGCGCGCATCGACATGTGGACTGGGAGCATGTCCTACGAGCTCAGCAACGGTGCCGTTATCCTCGGAGAAGTTACCCGGAGAAGTATCGCTGACGGCTTGCGATCCATCGCCGTCGACAGGAGGGTGCCTTCGAAGGAAGAGCTCGCGAGCTTCGATGCCTTCATGAAGTTCTCACCAGATGACGATCCTTTCGACCCTGCCCATACAGTGCCGCAGGATTGACCCCAACGTCATCCCCTTTGAATTCTGTTGTTGCTGTTCATCAGCGGCACATCTCCACCAGTTGGGAGGCAGCACAGGACGAGGTCCAAAACAACCATCAAGGATGGATGAGAGTAGGTCTGCTCGCTGGGTCATTCCGGAAGGTTGACGTACTTCTGGAGTGTGCCATCACCAGACCTCCGCCAAGGCGGGTGACGAGCCCAGTGCAGCATCTCAGCCGAAAAGGGCTTGCGCGAGCTGGCCCATGTCGATGGACTTGTCGCAGCAGAGCACGTCGGCGTAGGCCTGTGGCAGCGCCCATTGCTCACAGGTGATTCAGGGCGGCAAGGACTAAATGCTTGGCAGATCAGCTTGAGAGTGGCTTCGGAGGGTTGCCCGCACCAGCTTGTCTAACTCCTCAACCCGCTGCGTCTGATCCTGAAGCAAGCCTTCGAGCTGCTCAATGCTAATGCGGTCAAGCTTGTCGTGTAGGGCCATGATCTCAACCTCTGCCTTCAAGTTGACCTCATAATCCAGGCTTGCGGCCAACCTATCCCTGGCGGCTTGTCGGTTTTGAGACATCAGGATCACAGGTGCTTGGAGCGCGGCTACCATCGACAGGATCAAGTTCAGGAAGATGTAGGGGTATGGATCAAAGCCCTCGCCGAGGCGGGCCAAGGCAACGCTGTTCAGAACAATCCAGGCGATGAGCATTCCCGTGAAGATCGTGATGAAGGTCCAAGAACCGCCAAATTGAGCGACCCGATCCGCGAGGCGTTCGCCCAATGTCTGCTGTTCTTCGAGAACACTGTTCACATTTCGGGCGATATGCGAACGCTTGGCAATGTGGAGAATTACCCGCTGCTCGCGCTCAGACAGCCTTGTTACGCCGCTGTCCAGCAACTGCCGAGCGAGTTGAGTCACCTCGTCCATACGCGCCCTCCGCTGTCACTCTGATCAGAGTTTGCAGTCTACTCCAGCCATAGGCACCAGAGGAGGCTTGCCGTTCGCGTCCGTGGCGTATCCCAAGGTGATCAAGAAAACCTTGTATTGGACGTGTCACTCTTCGAAATACCGGGCGGCGGCGGCTTCATTGCCAAGCCTACCAATTGGACCCCGCTGCACACACGATCCACGCGGCACCCAAGGGGATCAGGGAAGCATAGCGATCCGCGTCCCAAGTTTCTAATCTCTTGTGTCACATGCAAATCTTGTCCGGTCTCTCCGATCATACGGAGGAATTCTTGCTTTGAGATAATCCTATATTTACGTCTACTGAACGTGTATACTTCGATAAAGTTAGGAGGACATCATGGTTCAGAGAATCAGGTCCTACATTTCTT
>NZ_JBVVAK010000271.1:0-6116 GCF_055792825.1 Microvirga sp. GN3 | reverse complement strand
TGCTATTCTGCTGCATGGCTCGTCCCCTGTGCGGGAGGCTCGGCACCGGCCCATCCGGCGCAACCCTCGCTCATCGCATAGTGTGGACGAGCCACCTCCGCCGGCAACGAACATACGGTCTGCCAACGACTTCCCAAAAATCTGGAATCTCACGCCAAAGTGCCCAGCGACACCGAGGTTCCCATACGATTGCAGAAGAACCTCGTCTCGCGTTTCAGTAGGTGAGGCGGGCTGATGGGCGCATTGAGGAAGCACTTTGCCGAATTCTGGCTATCCGATGGGAGCGTCCTCATCACTGACTGTAGCGGGTGCCAAAGGATGCCGCATCCGGCTTTCTAGGTAGCTGAAATTGCGGAGGTCTATTTCTCGGCTTGCCTCATCTCAGGGCCGCTATACCCCATCAGTTTGCCTCAGGCATTTCTAGGCAAGGCGACCGATTGGGATGATCCCCTTGGCCATCAACAGGCCCTCAGGGATGGGGGGCGGGGATGCCATGGCGGCGGCTGAGCACGCTCAAGATTTCATCCTTGCCAGCAACGAAGCGGACCTGGCCGTGCGAGCCCGTTGCCAGCGCGTCAGGCGCCTCGCTGGCCAGCACGAGGAGCGGCAATGATTGGTTCTCCTCGCCAACGAGCGCAATGACCTCCTGGCGGGGTCTCGGCCAAGCGATGCGTGTGACGTCGATGCGCTCCGTCAATTCCGGGAAGGAGGCTAGGACCCCTTCAAGAAGCGCACAGTGCCAACAGTAGAAGCGCTGACCGGGATACGCTGGATCCTCGAAGTCAGGGGAGAGGAGAAACAGCCGGTCCCGCAGCACGCCTCAAGCTCCTAATAATCGTATACGCGGGCCCACAACGTGCTCCTTGACGGCTGTCGACTCACATCTTCAAGAAGCGCTTTTCTTGTCCACCGTTGCGGCGAGTTGATGCGAACGCTGAGGAAGCACTTTGCCGAATTGTGGTCTTCCTATGCGGACGGTCACAGCAATATCTATGGATGCTCCCGAAGGATGGCGAACCTCTTGCGCTCAGTAGCTGCCAAAGCTGAGTTTTGTTTTCGAGAACGCCTCAACCAATGGGCATATACCTCGTCAGTCCGCCTCACGGCCGAATAGTCCGCGTGAAGCATAGAACCGGGCGGTTTGGGACCATCACGTGTTGGTGCGTCTGTACAGGGCAAGTGATCCAGCTAGTCCGAGCAGCGCTCCGCCGCAGATTCGGTCCAGCCAGAGCGCGCCCGACGCCTTCAGCAGACGCATGGCCTGCGCGCCAAGGACTGCGTAGGCCAGCATGATGATAAAGTCGAGGAATGCGAAGGTCAGGGCTAGAACCACATACTGCGGCATCTGCGGCGAGGATGGCTCAATGAATTGCGGCAGGAAGGCAGAAAAGAACAAGTACCCTTTTGGATTGGTAATGGCCACGAGCAAGCTCTTGAGAAAGATCGAGCGCGAGGGCCCTGATTGAGCGTCTGTGCCGACATCTAGGGTAAGGTTGAGTGTTCCTTTGGACCGCAGCAGCATCACGCCGAGATACGCGAGATAGGCGACGCCCAGCCATTTCACGACTGAGAACCAGAACTCTGAGGCGGCGAGCAATGCTCCCAGCCCCAGCGCCACGGCGCCGATCAGGATAAAGTCGGACACGACGGCGCCAGCCATTCCGGAGCAGGCCCGCGCCACGCCGTATCGCGATCCATTGGCCAGCGCCAATAAAACCGTAGGACCCGGAGTCGCGATGCCGATGAACGCGACAAGGGCGAAGGCTAAAAGTGTCGCGCCGCTCATATCATCTCCCTGGCATGACCATTCACTACAAGCACTCAGATAAGAGCCGTTTAGAATAGGAGATACTGAAGCTTATGCGCGGCGAGTACAAGAGGTGCTCGTGGCCGATTGCCGGCGGTTTGCTTGTTCATGGAGCGGACTATGGCTGATGAAGCGAGCAGCCAGACAGGCGGATCACTGTACCTAATTTGATCGCAGCAAAGCCCGCCTCAGTGGGTGAGGCGGGCTAATGCGTGCTTTGAGTAAGCACTTTGCCGAATTAGGGCTATCCTATGCGAGCGTCCTCACCTGTAGAGGGTATCAAAGGATGCCTCAGGCCTTCCGCCAAGTAGCTGCAAAAGTTGAGCTTTATTTTCGAGTTTGCCTCAGCATTTTGCTGACAGGGACCATTGGTCCGCCTCACCCTTGAAAGTGCCGATTTGTGAGTCGGAATGGAAGGTCAGAGCGGACGTTCGGAGCAGCCCTGTTTTTTACCGGGTTTGACCCACTGCTGACTCTCCTATGCGCGGGCTCAAGCAGCATGGCATCAATCGCTGGCTGCGCAGCGGGACGGCCTGGGCGATGGCGGTATCCCTTCATACTTCGGACTATGCGCCCGGCGGGCAGCCACCGCTTCGCGTTGCACCGAGGAGGGGATATCGTCAGCCCGCGGCCCTATCCCTTCTCGTCCAAGAGCCACCGGACTTTGAGAAAGCACGCTTGGTGCGAATGGCGCCGCAGCGGCGTTCAGGTCAGGACTCGCCAGCGCCTTCCTCATCGCGAACCGCAAGATCACGCCCAGGGACGCGGCGAGCGGGATCGCGACCAGCAGGCCCACGAAGCCGAACAAATACCCGAAGGCGAACAGCGCGAACATCAGCCAGACCGGGTTGAGCTTGACGCGGGTGCCGATGATCCGCGGCGACAGGACATAATCAGCGATCGTTTCGCCGAGCAGGAAGATGCCGGCCACGACGGCCAGGGGCGTCCAGTCGGGCCAGAACTGGGCGATCGCGACGCATGCTGCGACGACGCCGAGCCCCAGATAGGGGACAAAGCTGATCAGGCCAGCCGTGAGGCCGATCAGGATGGCATGGTTGAGCCCAGTCAGCCGCAGGGCCCCTGCGTAGAATGCCGCCAGGATCAGGCAGATGACGATCTGCCCGCGCGCGAATCCGGCCACCGTGTCGTGGATCTCCCGCCCGAGGGCACGGATGTCCTCGCGCTGCCCCGCGGGTAACCAGCCGTCGATCGTCGCGATCATCCCGTCCCAGTCCGCCAGCAGGTAGATGCTGACAATCGGGACCACGACCAGCAGCGAGAGGAGGGAGAACACGGCCTTGCCACCGGATCACGCCGAGCGGATGAGGTCGTCGAGCCAGGCACTCCCCATCGTGGCCACCGTGTGGGTGACCGACTCCTCGATCCGGAGTTCCTGGCCCATGATCTTATGCAGCCAGGGACGGCCCGTATCGGCAGCAAGGGACTGGACCCGCGTGGGCATCGTCAACTTAACGCGCTGAGCAAGGTCAGCCTGCCCTGAACAGTCAGATCAGTAGCCCGTGGTGACGTCAGTCACCTCGGCCCAGGTCGTAAAGGCTTGGGCTCGGGACTTGCGATGATCAACGGCGTTGGTGTTCGCAGGGCGGCGGAAGAGATTTGCAACCTGATCGTGAACGGAGAGGAAGCGCTGGGCCTGCCCGGCTGACTTGAAGCGCTCTCGCCGTCGGGTCGGCTGATGAGAGTTCTCCGCGCGATTGTTCAAGCCTCGATGCTGCCGATGCTCAACGCCGGGCGTCACGGCCCTTTTCGCAGCGGCGTAGCTGGCCAGTTTATCGGTGATCATCACCCGAGGAGCCACGCCCTGCTTCTTGAGCAGCTTGCGCAGCAGGCGCTCGGCCGCTTTGCTACGTCCGCCACCGCTTCCCTGCTGAGGTCATTAGCCATGCCGTATGGCTCTACTTTCGATTCCCACTCAGTTTGCACATGGTTGAGGAGATGCTTGCGGCACGAGGAATCGAGGTCGGTCATGAGACGGTGCGGAAGTGGGCTTTGAAGTTTGGCCACGGCATTGCCAGCCGGATCCGCAGGCGTCTTCCGGCACCTGGAGACAAATGGCACCTCGATGAGGTGGTAATCAGCATTGCTGGCCGAAAGCATTGGCTCTGGAGAGCCGTGGATCAAAGTGGGGTGGTACTCGACATCTTGGTTCAGAGCCGTCGCAACGCCAAGGGGCGTGAGTCGGTTCCATTCCTCACGTATGGCAGGATCTGGTCACCCCTCAGTTAAGTTGACGATGCCCTCTCAGGTCAGCTTGAGCAGATCGCGACCAGCAGCCCGCGTCTGGAAGCGTCCGGCCTTGCCGCCGGTGGGCAATCGCGCTGCGACATAACACCAAGGGATAGCTCACCCAAACCCATGGCAGAATTTGGTTCGACCTAGATAGGCCGCGGTCAAACCTGCGTAGGATAGAGCGACGCGCGCTCCCGGCGCTATTCTTCTGCCATATCCACGCAGCACCTGCGCAAATCCAGCACATAAGAGGCCAGGATGAAGCTATCAATGAAGCGGCGGTCCCGGCGCTGGGTGCTCCGCGAGCTCGATCGCAGCGCCGCAGCGCGCTCCGCCCAAGCCGGCATTCCCAACGCGCAGACTGAACCGGGCTTCGGAGCACATTCCAATGTCGGACACGATTACACTGCCGTCTGACACGCTCACGATCTTGGGAAAAGGAGGCTTCGATGCGGCGTGCTGAGAACTGGGTGGCGCTTGATAACGCCTTAGCTGTCGTGATGATGATCGTCGTCACCGCGGCCCTCTTCTACTCCTTCCCTGCTAGGGCCGAGGAGGGACACACTGATGAGCATCAGACGGCGCACGGCGCCTATCATCACCTCTACAACGGCATCATGCGCCCGGATGTTAAGAACTCGAGCTGTTGCAGTGAGCAGGACTGCGCCCCCACTGAAGCGAAGTGGGACAGCGTCAGGAAGCGCTGGACCGCGCTCAAATACGGTGCGTGGGTGGACATTCCTCCCAGCAAGCTCGTCCCGCGGGACCAGGTGCCCGATGGACTAGGCGCTGAACCTCACCTGTGCGCTCCACCTCCGTCATCGTCCATCTTTGGCAAGGAAGAGGTGTTCTGTTTCATCGAGCCCGACGGCGGGACTTGAGAAGCCGGTGAGGTTTCAATGAGAATCCTTGGCATCTTGATGGACCCGTCGAAGGTGCCGAACCCACGGCTCAATCAGCGGAGCCGATGTGCGCACTGTCGGAGGTCCTACGTGTTCCGCTGCGGTATCCTCGCCAGGATCGAGCACAAGACGAAGGAGATGGAGCGTGATGAGGACGGCTGTCGGTATCTGAAGCGAGATGTCGGGGTGTACGCCTGCCATTCGCTCGAGTGCTTCCTTGCAATGATCGAGCCAAACGGGCACGCATGAGGGTTCTGTCGCAGGTACTGTCGCAAACCTATCGGTAACTCAGTTCGGTATACGCCTCCGGTAGCTCTGGAGGTGCGAGATGTTCAAGGGCAGGCATTTTGATCGTTCGGTAATCCTGTTGTGCGTTCGATGGTATCTCGCCTATAGCCTCAGTCTACGTGACCTCGAGGAGATGATGGCTGAGCCCGGGATCTCGGTCGATCACGCCACCATTCACGACCTGTGAGAAAATCCTCTTTGGGCTCGGATATGTTAGAATGAGCGGCAGCCTCTTGGGGAGATCGGGCCATGGGACCTGACGATCCGCACCCTTCCAATGAGACGGTTCAAACACTCCCTTTGCACTCAGACCCATCACGAGCAAAGCGCGTTCGGCTGGTGCGCGCTGATCGCCGGCAGCTGTGCTGGACCATGCTCGATGTCGAGCGACTGGTCGACGAGGACCATCCGGTTCGGGCGATCTGGGAACTGGTGGGCCGGCTTGATCTGTCAGCCTTTGTAGACCGGATCGGTTCGCTTGAAGGTGGAGCTGGGCGGCCTGCCTACGATCCGCAGCTTCTGGTGAGCTTATGGATCTACGCCTACAGCCGCGGCATCGGTTCGGCGCGAGAGGTCGAGCGTCGCTGCGAGCACGATCCCGGCTTCCGCTGGCTGACGGGCCTCCTCACGATTAATCATCATACCCTGTCCGACTTCCGCCTGGCCCATCACGATGCCTTGGACGAGGTCTTCACGCAGGTGCTCGGGATCTTGAGTGCGGAGGGATTGGTGACCCTGCAGACCGTCATGCATGACGGCACGAAGATCACCGCGCAGGCCGGACCGAGCTCGTTCAAACAAGAGGAGCAGATCCGGAAGCATCTGGCCGCAGCTCGGGAGCATGTCGCTGCTATGGGCGATCCCCGCCG
>NZ_JBVVAK010000270.1:0-6314 GCF_055792825.1 Microvirga sp. GN3 | reverse complement strand
GATCACCTGCCGCCGACGCTCTTCTTGCGCTGCTGCCGGCAGCTTGCGCATGTCCACATGCTTCATCCCGCCCACCTGGGTCGACGGGCTTCGAATTTCAAGATCACTCAAGCCGCATCAGTAATGCAACGGAGCCATCAGCGGAGAGCCACCACTGCGCCCGACGCATTGAGCCGGCATGAAATGCGAGACTGGCGGACTTGGCGTGCATTCGCCCGGGTGTAAACAATTCTCACGTCAATAGGAGCCATGAGCCCTCCGTCCTGCGTGCTGCTCGTCCGCCCGGCGCCCGCTGCGTCCACCCGCACAGCTCCATAGGGCAGCGCTGCCGTCACAATGGAAGTCCGGCAGACCCGGACAATTTGACCCGCGACGCCGGCTCGTCGGACCAGGAACTCCTCAAAGTCTCCAACTGCAGATTCCGATGCCTCAAGACGGGGCACAAGAGTGGGTGGCAGAGTCAAAATGGCGCTGGTGCCGCGGACTCTGAGCGATGTCGACATTGGTATCACAGTCATTGGCATCGAAACAGCTGGTGTTGCTCGCGGACTTGCTGTGCCTGTCGTATGTGTTGCTGCAGATGTAGATGTTGGAGCGGATGCTTTCCCGGGTTTTCCGCTGCTGCTGTTGCTCGTCTGACCGCTTGTACCCCCGTTGCTCCGGGCGCCTCTGGCAGCAGTGCTGTCTCCGCCTGCATTGCCTTGTGTACCACTTCCATTGTTCCCGATGCCCTGACTGATTCCACCTCCGGTGCCCCCGCTGCCTCGGCCACTTCCACTCTTTCCATTGTTTAGACCGGATCCATCGCCGTTAGCATTGCCTTGGTTACTAGCTCCCCCAGCCCCGCCTCCGTTGCTCCCGTTGCCCTGACTGTCGCGACCTTCAGCGCCCCCACCGCCGCCCCTGCCATTCCCACCACTGCCGCTATGGCCGGTGCCTTCACTGTTGCCATTCCCTTTGCTGCCACTATTTCCGTTGCTTTGTCCGCCTTCTCCTTTTCCGCCGCTGCCATTGCCGTGCCCTCCGCCTCCGGCGTTACCTCTATCACCTCCGCCCTTGGCGAAGACAGGCTGAGCCGCCAGTAATGCAATGGTGAGGACTGAAACAAGGGATATCCGAAGCATGGCACCTCCTGATGCTTCCTCTGGACACATGCGCTTGCGCGGGTCTCTGTGGACGGGTTTCATGCTGGTCTGTTTCTCAAAGGTGCCATGTTCACAGACTTGGCCGAGAGGATAACCCCGTAGAAGTGCCGGCCGGAACAGCCTACGAGGCCCGCCGCCAACTGGATTGCGCTCTCGCAACTGCTGAGGGTCTTGCCCCGGTTGTATACCCCGCGCACCAACAGCATTCGATTACTGACTGGCATTGTGGCTTCTCTGTGCGCCGTCATTGACAATTCAGGATGACGATACCTTTGAGTCTATTCGCCGGCTGAACAGGGGGGAGCACCATGGTGGACTCTACTTGTGCCCGTTGCCCCTTGATGAGCCTCAGCCATCACCCTCTTCACGGTATGGTGTCGCGTGACCACAAAGCCTTTTGTCAGTGAGTTCCCTTTCATCCCGCTGAGCGTTCGGTAGTGGAGAGGACGTCTTCAATGAATTTTCAGATCTAGTAGAGCGCCCAAAGCCCATCGACGGGCAGTAGGATCGCGGGCAGGTCCGGAGCAAGAGGCTCAGGCGCGGAAGTCGCGCGAGCCGGTACGCGAGGGGAGCGCTTCAGCTTAACGACAGTGTCTCTGTCTGCCGCTTCACTAGGCTTAGGGCTTCTGGAGGGCGACCTGACCGATTTCTCAACGGATCTTAGTGGCGGACTGCGGCGGCGGGCCTGCACCGTTGCTTCATCGGACAACTTGCGCTCCGTCTCGACCTGGGGAGAGAGAGACGCCCGCCGAGCCTTACGTTGGGAAACACCGCCCTCCGGACCAGATCCGCTGCTTGGCTTAGCGCCACCTGGGAATGTATGGATTGAAGGCTCAAGCATGGCAGGAGCGACTTGGAAAAGCAATGCAGCCGGTACGAATTCTGTGCGGGCTTCTAATTCCGCGATTTGTCTCTTCAAAGCGTGCACGTCACGGAGTGCGGAAGCGGTCTTCTCTTTCTCCTGGTGAAGCGCATTCTGGATTGCAGCAGCGCTTGCTGCTT
This sequence comes from Microvirga sp. GN3, assembly GCF_055792825.1. Classification (NCBI taxonomy): domain Bacteria; kingdom Pseudomonadati; phylum Pseudomonadota; class Alphaproteobacteria; order Hyphomicrobiales; family Methylobacteriaceae; genus Microvirga; species Microvirga sp. GN3. Next base: position 4,167 of record NZ_JBVVAK010000270.1, on the reverse strand, counting down.
GGACTTTCAGAGCTAACATTTCTCTCTGGGCAGCCTCCAACTCGCGAATGGCCGAAGCGCTGCGTCCTCTCCCTTGTTTTAACTCGTCCTGCATCTTGATCTCGCTCGCTCGGAGAGCAGAGAGCTGCTCCTGCACGATTTTCAACTGCTGGGATGTGGCATCTGTTCGCTCTTTCTCTTGCACGGTTGCGCTTACCGCTCCGGTAGAGCTAACTCCGCTTGTCTGGAGCGTGACGAGTTCTCTTCTCAGAGACTCGATTTCACGGGCCGCAAACTTTACTGCATCTCTTTCCCGCTCAAGAGCTTGTCGAAACTCAGCTGCCTCTGCCTGCCTCTCCTTAAGATTGGCAAGTTGCTCTTGCGCTTCTGTCAGTTTTGCCGTCAGTTCCGACAGTGCAGCTTTACCCTTCTCTACCTCTCGGGCATGCTCGTCTCTCGCGTCCGCCGCTCTTGTGGCGTTCTGCGTCATTGCTGCAAGTTGGTCACGCACGAGGCTCAAGTCTTGCATGGCTGAAGCAGTCCGTCCTTTTTCCTGCTCCAGTGCATGCTCAAGCTCTGCTACTCTGGCTTCCTTCCCCCTTAAAGCTGCGAGTTCTCCTTGCATAGCATGCAGCTCCTGCTGCGCTGCTTCGGCACGTACCCGCTCTCTTTCCGCGGCTCCGCCCGGTTCGCCTGGGTTATCCCGATTTGCTCGATTCCCGTCGGCTGCGAGCCCTTGGGGAAAGCGTGTGCCTTGCCGCTCCTGTGCTATAGCCTGAAGCAGCTTCTGTAGTTCTGGATCCTGAATTCTGTCATCGATGATTATGGCGAACGTTCCTAGGTTTACAGCAGCGTCGAGCATCTGCCGTGCTCCGGTCAAATCTCCCTGCCGCAGCAATTCTCCAACATCGGTAGCGAGCCGGGTTCTTTCAGGGTCCGACATAAGGTCCTGGATAATTGAGGCCCAATGCATTTGCGATGGTTCCGCATGAGGCAATCTTGCAGAGCCCTGCTCCTCCGAACGAGGTGTTGGTTGTGCAAGATCTAGCGCCTGGTCGTCTCCAATCTGAGCCAGTTGGGGAGTGGCCCCGCCAATCTCGTCACCTGCGAGACCGTGCGAAGAGTACACAAGCACACCTACAGCAACTACCGTGGGTATAATGCGCCGCCAACTGCATCGCCCCATCGGTACGCGCTGGCTGTGGTCTGAGGTGCCTGAAGGCCAACTGCGCTGTGGCATCATGGGAGCCCTCTGGAAAGGTCGCTGGCAGGTGTAGTGTTGGCGGAGTACTGAATTGACTTGGACATTCCACGACGAAGAAACGAAGGAATCCAGAGACCAAGCTAAGAGAATATCCAACAATTCAGGCCCGTTCGTAATTCTAAGCCTCTCGATCAAAGGATGCTCAGAAAGAGGGCGTATGCATCAGGACGCTGGACCATAACCACTCCATCAACCGCAACACTGTCGTAGGCTGCGCCTTAATACATCGCGGTGACGCGGCCCGCTTGATCCAAGCGGCACGTGATCCGCGCTTGCCGAACCTGCACGTGATTGCCTCGCTGAAACAGGATCCTCGCTTCAACGGGCGCTGAAAAGCCGCCACCCTTCCGACGGGCGGTACGTCCAGCGCTGGCGACGTCAACGTGCATGGCTCCATAGCGCACGGCGCCTGAAACAAGTGCGTTCCGGCAGGATTGAACAATGCTCAGCGACGTACCGGGTTTGGCTTGTAGAGGTTGGAACAGGTATATGCTCCGGAACCATCCGCCATCGCCTCCGCCAGTCTCAATTGGCAACAAGGCCCTTGGAACGGCTGTCCCTGCTAAGGACGATGTTGCAAGTGTGGTGGGAGCAACGCTGGCGAGAAATCCTGAGGTTCGTGCCTCGAATGGTGTACGCTGGTCCAGATTGGCTCCGTTCAGTGAGGTTGATGCCCCTGTACCATCGGGCCTTACTCCAGAAGTTGCGCTTCCGTTGGGTGAAGGGCTTGCAGAATTTATGCTGCCGCCAGCAGGCGTTCCGTTGCCTCCTGGGCCGAGTCCCCCTCCGCCACCGGGGCCCCGAGAGCTGGCCCCGCTGCCTACGCCGCTCAAGCTGCCCCCAGCGCTAATACCATTTGCTCCAATACCCGCGTTAGCGGTCGCCCCGGCTGCGCCAACATCGATTCCCAGTGCACCGCCAATGCTACTCGGGCCAATGCCGCCACCTACCGAAGCCCCACGGCTTCCAGTGCTAATCCCTCCGCCTGCACTGAGCCCGTGGGATCCGACACCTGCGTTGGCCGCGGCTCCGACCGCACCCGCATTAGCGCCACCCCCGACACCACTCGGGCCAAGGTTGCCGCTGGCAGAGGCTCCAATGCCTCCGCTGCTGCGGCCGGCTCCGGCGCTGAGCCCGCCAGGTCCAACGTCAGCGCTCACTCCTGCACCCAGACCAACAGCACTTCCGCTTACTCCCACATCGAGTGCTGCCCCCTTTCCGATCTGCGCAACTGTAAAGACCAATAAGAACAGAGCAGCAAGAGAGGACTGCACAGTCGGGACTAGATGGCTCCGCTCACTCATGAGACTACCCGCTACTGTCACGCTTCTGCAGGCACGACGAAGCGATGTCGGTATCATCAGATTATTGCCCCAGCGTGCGCGAGCAAGGCGGGCATAAGGCGATGAGGGGTACCCACTGCGGGTAGGTTGCTGGCTTGCGAAAGCGAATCTGCTCCTGCTGTTTGATCTCAGGGTTTGATAGTTCATTCTTGTCTTCTGAATAGAGGGATGCGCTCATTGATGGGCATCCTCATTTTGGAGAAAGACCTCTCACGCGAAGTTCAAGACGAATCGCGCTTAACCGCCGCTTGAACTCATGTTCTCGTCGTTTAAACTCATCGCGCAGTTCGCTGAGTTTGGTCAGTTGACGATCATGCTCCGACAGCAACTCCGCATCGCTCAGCCTTGTGACCTCGGAGGTGAGTGTAGATCGCATCTTGTCATGGAGAATTAAAAGGATCTTCCTGACGGTTAAAGGTCCAACCCCTGAAAGCTTCAGCAGAGAGGCCTCAGAGAGGGTTGCCACTTCTGCAACGGACGGGCGGCGACCGCCGAACTCTGCAAGAATGCTCTCTTGGGCACGCCGCTCCAAGAACTCAATTGGAAATGGATCTTCTGGTTGCACCTTGTCATCGCCCAAACACGCAGGAGACAGCTACAGTAATCTTGGCTGTTGGGACTGGCAGGACCAATATCCTAATGATCTGATGTGCACCCTTAAGAGTAGCCAACTTAGTTGGCGCAAGAGGTATCAGGGGTAGGCGGCTTTAGACACAACGCTAACGGACCGGCACTGTTGCAGTAACTTGAAAAGGGCATAACGAACCCCGTTCAACAGACCGCTCAGGCCGCAAGACCGAAGAGCTGATTGACGAGGCGGATTTCACCTGTCGCTCGAGGTTCCCGCTGGATGCAAGGACCGCGGCGGATCATGCGCATGATTTCAAAACCCTTCAGGGTCGCGACGGCGGTATTCATTGTCTGGAAGCCGCGTGTCGGACGGATCACGTGCTTGAGCGCACCATGATCCGCCTCAATGATGTTGTTCAAGTATTTCGAGGTACGGTGCTCCACATCATTCGACAGCAGCCCTTCATTTTGCAGGCGCAGGATGGCCTTGGCATACGACGCCAGTTTATCCGTCGTGATGGATGATGGCGGGTAGTTGCTCATCGCCTTGATGGCTTTACGCAAGAAGCGGTAAGCGGCTCGGGTGTTGCGGCGATCGGACAGCATGAAGGCGATCAACTGACCGTGCTTGTCGACCGCCCGGAACAAGCATTTCCAGTTGCCGCCTACGCGGACATAGGTCTCGTCCACCCTCCAGGAACCTGAGCGAGGTCCCTGGTAGAGTCGGATCCGCTTCTCGATCTCCGGCGCGTAGCGCTGAACCCAACGGAAGAGGGTGGATGGGTCAACGGCGACACCGCGTTCCTGCATCATCTCGGCCAGGTCGCGATAGCTGAGGCCATATTTGCAGTACCAGCGCACGCACAGCAGGATGACCTCAGCCGGAAAGTAATTACCCACGCCGTTGCTGAGGCTGGTTTCAGGCGCTGACGGTAGCGAGAATGGTGCCGAAGACGGTGACACTTGGCGTGAGCCGAGCCGTATCGACGACGGTGCGCACGGCCGCTTCGC
>NZ_JBVVAK010000269.1:5449-6390 GCF_055792825.1 Microvirga sp. GN3 | reverse complement strand
TGCTGTATTGCTCGACGGACTGCCTCTGTCGTTGTGGCGCTCCCATGGAGAACCTGGCCCATAGCGCATCCCTCCATTCCGGCGATAAGAATGCACCATCAAACCCCGGGATCAAACATCTCTAGCTCTCACCTTACCGATCGCTTTGGTTCACCGGCACCCGTGTTCACTCCGGTGCCCACCTGGAGGATGCTGTGGTGTTGCCCGGGGTTGAGATTGCCCGTTCGGCCCGGCTGACCAAGGTCATTGTTGATCGTGGTGTTCGGATCCCAGAGGGTCTCGTGGCGCGAGAGGATCCTGCTCTGGATATGCAGCGCTTTCGGCGCACCGAGAGCGGAATTTGCCTGATCACGCAGCCTATGATTGATCAGCTCGAACACTAGGCCAACAGAACAAAAGCCGATCTGTTACGAAGAGGCATCCGAGTAAAGACCAGGACCACAAACAAGATCTGGCCGCATGACGACGAAAGGGCGCGGAATTATCTGCCCTTCAGAGACTCACGGCTGCGAAACTGCGGAAGGGCGATCGAGCAGCCTAACAACACCTGTCATTGCCAGACTGCTCGAACACTCACAGCAGTGCCTTGTAGTCAGCTACGACACCACTTTGCTGGATCTCTTATGCGCCAACTTTACGCCCGCTGGAGCCGGCGTCCTGGTTGGCAGACCCAGCTGCGGTGGTGCCAGTCGTCGCAGACGCAGATCCCATTGTGCCAGACGATTGCTGGACGCGGATGTTGTTCTGGACGTGCTTGACGCCCGACACCTGCTCCGCGATGTCCTCCGCCCGCCGCTTGGCGTCAGACGCACTAGTCCGTTTAAGGCGAGAGCCACGCGGCTTTCGCGACGTATAGGTCTCGTCCTAGGAGAGCGCGGTGCTCTGGGAGACCCTAGGCTTGTGGTGCTAGTTGTTACTGGAACCAGTCGGCCCGGCTTGCC
>NZ_JBVVAK010000269.1:0-5439 GCF_055792825.1 Microvirga sp. GN3 | reverse complement strand
GCCCGCGGCCGCGATGCTGACCGCTGCGCTGCTCATCCACGCGGCGCCGACGCTCGGCATCATCATCACCGAACCAGGACGAGACCTCATCGCTCGCACGATCCCAGAGCCCACGCTCCCCTCCGCCACGTTGTCCGTAATCACCGGACCGCCCCCCGTATTCCTGACGGTATCCTTGATCGGCGCCATAGTTGCCGCGGGAGTAGTCATTCCCACCAAAGCCACCTTGAGAGCCTCCGCCGCGGTAGTCGCGGCCAAAGCCCTGTCCATAGTCCCGGCCAGCATCGCTACCGAAGTCGCGGCCACCGCCATATCCACCGCCGGGTTGGCCTTCACGGCCGCCGCTCCATCCGCCGCGGGAGCTGCCATAATCTTTGCCACCCCGGCCGAAGTCTTCGCGGCCCTGATCGCGCCAGCGGTCGCGCTCGCCGCCGCGGGAGCCAGAGCGGTCTTGCTCGTTCCTCCAATCCTGACGGTCGCGCCAGCCTTGCTCGTTCCTCCAGTCGCCGTTTGCCATGACACGGCTCCTTTCTTGCTGCTGTTCAGGGAGGCTAAACTGTCCTCGCAGATAGCCTCCTACCGAACGCATGTGGAGCACTCCCGTTCCGGCAGCGCGCTTAACGAGCAGTATTTTCTAATGTGAATACATACCTTTTCATGTCTGCAATAGTGCACCACTTGGTTAGTCTTATCTGACACGCCTGAGCCTCTCAGGAGTGCTCAAGAAATAGGCAGCATTTGCGCTCATTGACGCTCAATGGCGGCTAAGAATTCCCTCTCCAGCGGCCACATCCAGTAACTTCCGTCGCTTCCTTTGATCGGAATGCAGGCAGGCCCCAGCTTCTTCGCATCCGCAGGGTGCTTGACCAAGACAGCGCCCAAGGCAGCAGCGGTGCGGCTGTGGCATGCGATGACTGGCGCAGTCTTGGCCTTTGATACGTTCTTGCTCATAACATCCCTTCTCAACACGGAACCGACGGAGGATCCGCCCCGAGTTGAGAAGCATATTTTGTGCCAATCTTTACTGCTGTGAAATAAAACACACGATCGCGTTGGCTGGCTACTGAACGTGACAGGTCCCACGAGTCATCAGGCCAGGCCTCGGAGGTTTCCATACAGTAGAGTTTCGGCATGCGGTGCTGCTCACCGAGGGATAGGCCTCATCTCCATGTCGTTATTGGCTTTGCGCAGTTAAGGAGAGCATGAGGCTTTTGTGGCGGCCACGGAGTGCTTCAGGGCAGCCCATATTGACGGACAGATCGACGTATCGCGATGGCGGGCTCCTGAAGCTGCTTCACAACTTGGTGCCTCACAAATCCTTAGGCTCCCGCGGATCGTTGGCTCCGCCGATACTGCAAAAGTTACCCGGCAATGGGATAGTCCTTCTCCAGCCTGCTCATCAGACACGATAAAGGCGCGGCAGCGCCCCGATCTGAGTTATCATGGTACAGATGCTGTTCGACTGGCCCAAAGGCTGCTGTCATGGCGTGTGAAGACCTCGTTGCCCAATGCTTCATGGACGAGCAAGCCCCACTTGCTGTCCCCGAGTTGAACCGTGAACATACGCTCAGGTATCTGCAATGTTGCTACGAACAGGGACTGTCCTGGGACGATGCCAAGCAGCAGATTCAGGAGTGTCTGCAGCAGCGAGGCGTCCCGCACCAGGGCATTGTGCGGCAACTCGCTCTCGCCAAGCCGCTCCTGCAGCCATGGCTCGACTGAGCGTCGTGAGAGGAACGCTGTCCTGGAAACGGGAGGCCACACTGCGCGTTATCAGGGCGGCACGGAGAGTGTGCTGAGCCTCATGAGGTTTTGCCATGACCATGGCGGAGATCACCAACAAGCTGAAATACGATATCTCGGACGCGCTCAGGCGCGTGGCCGGCAAGCTGCCGTTCCGCAAGGAAGGGCAGGGTGGCGTATCGTCCACGGCGAGCAACAGGTCCGACTTGAAGAAGTAGGCCGATCCGGTGGAGGCGCTCAGGCGGGCGCCCCACCTTGTGGCGGAGCGGCGACGCCCGCGCCCCACATGAAGTCTTTGTTCGCTTCGATGGGGCCACGTCGAGGAGCAGATCGCTATCTGTCCTAAAACAACCTTCTTCCTGCCAGGTAGCTAATAATCCGCCCCACACTTCCTCAGGCTCCCCTTCATGCAGCACCGACCGTCATGGAGGCAGCGGTCACGTGATGCCCCGCAGCCAAAAGAAGAGTGGTGCTGACTGAGAGGTCGCCTTCTGCAGGGCCGGGGTGCACAAGAGTCACCAGAGAGATGGCCCGCGACAGATCCCGTTGACGTCGACGGCGTTTCTCCAACTGGAGCCCCAACTTCTCTGACGCCTCGCGGCAGTATCCTTTGGGGAACGGACTTCCAGGGATCAGACCGATGAGTGACAAACGCGACAGCGGACACGCCTATCAGCCCGAGATGACGGACCTGCGCGTCCTGTTCCAGCAGGCGCCCGCCACATGGCCGTCCTGCGCGGGCCGGACCACGTCTATGCCCTGGTCAACGCCGCCTACCGGCGCATCGTCGGCGAGCGCGATCTGATCGGAAAGCCGGTGCGCGAGGCCCTGCCGGAGCTGGCCGGGCAGGGCTTCTTCGAGCGGCTCGATCAGGTCTACAGGACGGGCCGGCCCTTCGTCGGGCACCAGATGCCAGCCAAGGTGCAGCGGCAGCCGGACGGTCCGGCTGAGGAGATCTTTGTCGACTTCGTCTACCAGCCGATCATCGGGGCAGACGGCCAAGTTTCCGGCATCTTCGTCGAGGGCAGCGATGTCACGGACCGGGTCCGGGCCGCCGAGTATCAGCAGCTGCTGCTCAACGAGCTCAACCATCGGGTCAAGAACGCGCTGGCCACGGTACAGTCGATCGTCTCGCAGACGCTGCGCAACGCGCCGACGCCGCCAGAGGCGCGTGCCATGATCGAGCAGCGGATGATCGCGCTGTCTCGGGCCCACGATGTGCTCACCCGGGAGAAATGGGAGGGGGCGGATCTGCGCGCGATCGTCGACCAGGCACTGGCGCCGTTCCGCGATGCAGCCCACGAGCGCTTTCATGTGCGTGGCCCAGGAGTGCGGCTGTCGCCGCGCATGGCACTCGACCTGGCGATGGGGCTGCATGAACTCGCTACCAATGCTCTCAAGTACGGCGCCCTGTCGATTCCCTCCGGCGCGGTCGATCTCACCTGGCGCGTGGACCGCCACCACACGCCGCCGCATCTCAAGCTGCGCTGGAAGGAGCATGGAGGCCCGCCGGTTGCGCCACCCGTCCGCCGCGGCTTCGGCACCCGGCTGATCGAGTGCAGCCTGGCCCAGGATCTCGGCGGTGAGGCCCGGATCGAGTTCGCCCCGACGGGAGTGATCTGCACGGTCGACACTCCGCTCACTGAACCAAAGGAGATGGCCAACCCAGCCCAGTCTCCCTGGAATCGCCCACCTGACTATCATTCGGCTTTGAACCCGGACCCAGTCTCGTACTGAGCGTAAACCTGTGCGTGGCTCGGCATCTTTCCTCAGAGTGAGAGGGTCACAGCCGGCGCCGGTCGTGACCCTTCGGTCAAACTATTTGTCTTGGATGTTCAGCCAATTGCGCGTGTCCTGATATGGAGCGACGTTTCTGAGCCGATTTACACTTCAGGACCGACTGAGGAGCTTTGCCAACCTGGCTTGTGACAAATGCCAGAGTCGCTTCACTCGCACAGAGAAAGGTGAGGTGACCAATTGTGCTTGGGCCGACGGACGCTGCCCGCCGCTCGACTCTGGTCCTCCACTCCTGGAAGGATCAAAGAATGGTCGCTCTGAACTGCTCGAAAGCCAGCGATCTGCCGCCCCCCGCCCAGCATCTCGTAGCTGAAGCAGGAAGTGCCAGTCCAAATTTAGAGCACTTGATTGGCTCAGCAGAGGGTACTCCGTCTCAGCCGAGACATGGTGAAGTCGCAAATTCTGCAGTCTCTGGAACGGGCGTGATCCTTGGACCTCAGCTTCGGCGAGCTTCGTCATCGCCGCGAGAGCATCCATATCCCGAAGAAGCGAACTGTTGAACGTAATCTGCTCCATGCGCTTCACGATTTCAGAGGCCGTTGTCGGCATGTCGGCCCCGGCCGTGGGCATGATCTGTACAATGAGGATCTCGGATGCTTGAGATCGCGCGACCAGCGGGATCAGCGGCGGGTTGGCCGAGTAGCCGCCATCCCAATACGTCTCGCCATCAATGGAAACCGCGTGATGGATCACGGGCAGGCAGGCTGAAGCCAGAATGACGTCGATTGTGAGATCTTTCTCCTGAAAGACGTGCATCTTGCCGTCGCGGACGCGCGTCGCCCCAATCAGGAGGCGTAGGCTTGGGTTGTCTCTCAGAACATCGAAGTCGATTTCGTTGGCGAGAAGCGCGCGAAGCGGATTCAGGTTGAACGGGTTGAACTGATACGGCGACAGAATACGGGTTGCGATCGCGGCGGCAATGCCGGGCTGGATTCGGGGAGCAGCCTCACTGGCTCGCTGCCAGAAGCGTTCCAACCGGTTCCTTGCCCCCACTCGACCACCGTCCGCAAGTCCCGAAGCCAGGAGAACAGCATTCACAGCTCCAGCGCTTGCTCCGCTGACAGCATCGAACAAAAGATTCTCCTCCTCCAGGAGCCGGTCGAGCACGCCCCAGGTGAATGCTCCGAACGACCCGCCACCCTGAAGAGCGAGTGAAAGGGATCTCGCTTCTTGGCGACTCTCATGAGGATGACCGATTGAGGCCGATGCATGTGCCTCGACGCATTGCTCCTGATCGAATCGAGCAGACCTAACACCAGGTGATGATCTCATCGAGGCAAACCACGCAATGTAGCATCAGGTCTCAAAGACGTGCGGTACGGTACGAGTCTGATCTGTCTTCGATCATGAGGAAATCCCATTTCAAAACGGTGAATGCCTGTTCTCGCGTCACACTGCATATTACGAGTGCGCTGTTGCGCAGATGCCATACCCGCAGGGCATCGGATCGCAAAGGTATCCTGTCCGTTGCGTCGACCAATCCCGTTAGAAAAGAGGGCGGATTGTAGGGTAGCGTCCCCAAATGAACAGTCAGTGATTTCAACTAAAACGGAAGGCTGCTCCTTGGGGCACGATGGCCATGAATTTGCCTTAAGGCGCCGTAGCATGGCCGGGTATCTATTGTGACAATAGGATCCGATGAGTGCACGGACCTTTGGTTGTTGATGTTCGGGAACTTACCACCGTTTGGGTCGACGTTCTCCTTCTGTAAGAGCTGACGATATGCTTCTCGAAGAACATGCGAGCATGGGCCTGCGATAACCGAGAAGGAGATTAGTCACCTCAGCAACCGGCTTTCTGGACGACAACACGCGACTTCAATTTGTTTCGACGGCAAGCCAGTTTCCACTCATATACGGCTCATATACGGATGGAGGTCGAATGACACCCCAGTGCTGC
>NZ_JBVVAK010000268.1:0-6458 GCF_055792825.1 Microvirga sp. GN3 | reverse complement strand
TTGAGCGACGGCCCGCACGGACCTCGTCACCAAGACCGAGGTGCTGCGCATGGGAGAGGCGATGGATATGACGGAGCCGTGCCTGCCGTCGTTGGGCCGACCGGTTGCGACCTGTCGCTTGAGCAGCGAGATGGCTGTGTTGGCGAGCGGCTATGGTCATGGCCTCGCTCCACCTTGGCTACAGCTTCACCATACACCTACGGTTGCCCGTCAGCCAGCCCATTCGGTCGCGCACCTGAAGTCTGCGGACGGCTTGACCCTCTGCGAGGCCACGCGCACCATCGGCCTGCAAGCCTCAGTTCCAGGAGGCTGTCATGGCTGAGCACGACGAGGACGTTGCCCTGATCCGCCGCTGGTTCCGGAAGCTCTAACTCTGCGTTCAGACGGTGGATTTCGTGGTCTCCCGCCCGCTCTTCGCCGATGACATCATCACCTTTGGCTCCTTTGCGGCCTTCACTGTTGGGCGGGAGGCAACCGAGCACGAGCAGTGGCGTCACGTCTGGGGCCATATCGACCAGTTCCGGTGGCACCTGGATGACCTGCGAACGATCATCTCAGCCGACCGCCTCACGGCAGTCGGCATGGCGGTGTTCGAGTCCACGGGCTACACCGAAGACGGCAAGGCATTTGATCGGCCTGGGCGCGCGACAGTTGTGCTCGGGCGGCAGGCCGCGGGTGAGGAGTGGGTGGCCCAGCACACGCATGTGTCGCTGTTTCCTGGCACTCCCGCTCGCTCTTTTGGTACCAAGCGGGGAAGGCCACCGGCTTTGTAAAACCAGCACTTCAGCCGCAGGGGCTCGGCGCTTCGGCGCACGGAGCTGAGGTGCAATGTCTGGCACGGGGAGGGCACCCATGACCGAGCAAACCGACAATGTTCTGTCCCTCTGCACCGGCGACTCTGCCCGCTCGATCCTAGCCGAAGGCATCCTGCGCAAGGACGGCGAGGGACACTTCCGGGCGTATTTCGCAGCCAGCCGAGGGGAATGATCCATCCACTGGTCCTGAAGGTACTCGGAGACCATGGCTATCCGACAGACGGATACCGCTCGAAAAGCTGGGGCGGGTTCGCGGCTCCGGGAACCCCTGTGATGGACTTTATCGTCACCGTCTGCGACAGCGCGGCTGGTGAAGCCTGTCCGGTCTGGCCGGGACCTCCCTCAATCGCTCACTGGGGCATCGACGATCCAGCCGCTGTCGAAGGTTCTGACGCCGACAAGGAGCAAGCTTTTGTTCGCGCCTTCCAGTTCCTGAAGAGCCGGATCGGCACGTTCCTCCGCCTGCCGCTGGCCAGCCTTGATCAGTTCACGATAGGCACCCGGCTTCGCGCCATCGGTTATCTGGACCGAGCAAGCACGAGTTCAGCCGGTAGGGACTGATACGCGCCAGAGGTAAGGCGTGCTGGGGCCAGGAAAGGTTAGGGCAAAACATCCAAGCTGGCGTGGCTGGGTCGCTCTCTGAATTTTTGATTTCAGGCCAGGATGGGCTCGGGCGTGAACGGCGGCCGTTCAACCAGCAGCACCCTGGCCACGGCACCAACGCTCCGCAACTCGTCGAGAATTTGCTTCAGTGGCTCCGGCGCTGCGGCTTGCTGAGCCTCCTGCATGGTGCGGAACTCCAGCATCGTGATCGTGTCAGGACTTTCCTGATTGGCGGTGTGGTACGCGACAAAGGATACCGCTCCGGGCAGTTTCAGAAGCTGACCAATCCAGTCCCAGACATGGCGGTTGTAGTTGTTCCAGTTCTGCGTGTCGGTCGGACGGTCATATTGGAACATCATATAGGCCATAGGCCACCTCCAAGGCTCGCGCTGCGACAGCGCGGGCAATGAGTCTTCGTTGTCCGGCGCACCCCAGCAGATCGGCGACATCATCGCAACTGGACAATTTCATCTCAACCATCCGGGCTTTTTCCACTACCCAGCCCTGATCGCGAGGACGTAGATTGCCACAACAGCGGCCATCAGGAGTAGTGCGATCAAGGTTTGGGCAAGCACTAGACGAATCCCAGGATCACTGCCCCGCAGAACAAGAACGCCAGAGCGGCAGCAAAGGTCGCTTCGTTTCCGTAGGAAAGATAGGACCGGATGCGCTGCATTCTGATATCCTCCCAAAATCGGGGAGTATACGCCCTCCTCAAGTGCAAGGATATGTTTGTTGTCGGTTCGAACATGCTCGGGAAGAAACGTCGCTTTTGTCCCGCCCATCCGCATGGCCGCGACACTAACTCAGATCGTCCAAGCTTTCACCGTCATCAAAAAGCCCGCGCTCCGTTGTCCCATCCAAGCATGAGCAAGACTCCAAAATGACTGAGCCAGCGTGGTGCCCAAAAGGACGAGGATCGGCACGACTGGAGTTTCGCGATCGTGGTCAGAGCTAATCAGCATGGCCTGACAGTCGCGTTTTCAGACATCTCCACTCAAAGGTGACTGGCGAGGGTGGGGGACGCTAACGGCCAATACCGCTCCGGTGGAGGAGGGCGAACTTATCAAGAGCAAGACGCCGCTTAGTCCAATTCAGAGGGTTGTAAGCTCAGTCTGGAAAGCCGTGCGGATGCTGGAAGACTGTTCTGCACCGACCTCGAAGGTCAAGCTCCATGGGCGGCGCGGCTTTGGTGACGCCGATATTCCGGCACCGGATAGAACCCCTGACGGTGACTAACCCGAGACCCATGCGCGAACACGGAGAGGCTGTGTATGCCTGAGAACACCTCGAACACAGTGCCCTGCTGTGTCACCGATATCGGCCTGGGCCGCATCCGGTGGGAATGGCATCGGGGTCACCGGGTGATCGCTGAAAAACCTACCTCTGCGCCTGAGCAGAAACTCCGCGACACCAAACGTCACAGATAGCTGAGGCTATCCTCTCAAACAGACAGGAATCGTTGCGTCTCTCAGACAGCAGCAAAAGCCGAAGGGGCTTCGTGGCCCCTTCTTGTCAGGATCATCCTTACCGAGCGTATTTGAACTCGGGAGCCGCCTTTAACTGATCCTTAGTGATGTTCGTCGTCAGCACCGCATGATCCGGAGCCGCGCGAGCAATCGCATCGGCGGTCCGATCCGTGGCCACGGTGCCGGTGGTGCTCGGCGCATTCGGGCTGGCCGCCGCCGGAGCGGTTGCTGTGGCCCTCGCTGATGCTGGGGCATTCGGATCAGTCGTGGTGGCTGTGGTCGCCGCGGCGCGCGGCTCATTCACGAATTTCACCTGATCGAATGGGATCGCGACATCACGTTCACCGATGCCCAGGAACCCGCCGACGCCGACCACCACCGCCTGAATCCTGCCGCTACTGTCCACGAGCATTTCGCTGATATCGCCGATCTTCTCGTTGTTCTGGTTGTAGATATCCAGGCCCTCAAGCTTGGAGGCCCGCCACTGCCCCGACTGCTCCTGGGTCAGCCAATTGCCGGGGTCCATGCGCACTGGTTCACTCGCACCGAAGCTACCATCACCCGCCGAAGGTGCTGGCATTGCGCCTGCGGGCTGGTTGGTTTGAGACAGAGCCGGGGCGACCGCCAAAGCCGTGCCGAGAAGAGCCAATACGAGATGCTTACCAAGCATGTCTTCCTCCATCGTCCTGGTCGCGCCATGCGTCGCATATCAAGAGTAACGGCAGGCTAAGCCCTTCGTTCGGTCCCACTTTCTTCCTTCTGAGTCAGGAACCGGTGCGCGTTGGGCAGCATTGCGCCATAGCATGTTTTCTCTTGAGAGACTTAGCCCGTCCGAGGGCAGGGTCTTTGTTGGCGATACGTACTGGATTGGTGCGCAATCACACGAGCCTTGCCGCAGCGAAGGTACTCGAAGCACGGATGAACCTCACCATGAAACTCCGCTACGCCAATCGCCATGGTTAGCTGTACTTGATCCCTTTTAGGCTTCTGAGAGCCTTGTCGCACCGGTCGATATGATCGCGGGCCCGCCGTTGCATCTCAACGGTATTGTGGCAGGGTTTATCAACCTCTCGCTTGCAGAATGGGCAGATCATCGAATTGGCCTCTCTTGGCTGGGGCGTGTCAGGCCAATAGTAATGTAGGAGTACGCATGGTCTGACTGAGGGTCGTTAGCACTCGGTCTTCTGCTTTGTGGTAGTGCCTGTTGCGTCGGTGGTCTGTTTTGAGAGCGTTTCACCTTGACGTTTCCTGGCTCGAAAGGTTCCGAGGTATTCAAACCTAATCGTGAAGTTTAGTGGCACAAAGGCAATGATTAACCTCAATGTCGGAGGATGAGCCTTGCCAAAGTTCAACAAAGTACATAGGTGGGGCCGAGATCACAGATATCTGTTGTGCTGCACGGGCTGTTCCTGCTGATCCTGTTAGAACAGATTCTCTTGTTCGATACACCTTCTCAAACCAGCTCCCGTGCAGCCGAGGACAAGAATATCATGAGCGAGAGCGCAATCTCTCCGAACTACATTGAACTCTCTGGTGACATCGTGTCCGCCTATATCAGCAATAACTCGGTTCCGGCAGCAGACCTGCCCTCGCTGCTTCAGTCCGTTCACGCTGCCCTGACGAGGACCGCATAAGGTCAGCAAAAGGAGCCCAAGACTGAGTTGGTGCCTGCTGTATCGGTGCGGAAGTCTATCACCCCGGATGCCATCATCTGCCTGGAAGATGGCAAGTCATTTAAATCGCTTAAGCGCCATCTTCGCACGACCTATGACATGACCCCCGAGCAGTACCGCGCCAAGTGGAACTTGCCAGCCGATTACACAATGGTTGCACCGAACTACGCCAAGGCGCGCTCCGAGCTTGCCAAGACAATGGGACTTGGCCAGCAGCGCAAGAAAGGCAAGGCCCCGGTAGAGGCTGTTACCAATGATGCCGCTCCCGCAAAGGGCCGTCGCTCGAAAAAGGCTGCTTAACTGATCGTGCGGCGATCAGGATCGGCCATAGCCGGTCAAATTAACCCTTGAACTTGGTGCTACGAGGTGCCGAGTTTTCGTTAAGGCTTTGCTGCCCTTATGTTGTTGCACAGAGATGGCAGCGGCAATGTTGCGCCTCGGATGGACTATGCCCCGCCTTGGCAGGGCATAGTACCTGCAATGATTGCCGAATGTAGGGCCAAGCTACTTCGCCGGAACAGGTTCCTTTGCTGGGGTGAACGCTGCCCTCTGGGCCGCTGTGTCGGCCTCCTGCTTCAGCTTATCGACAGCTTGGGTGCGTTTAGCCTCAAGCTCCCGTTGGCGATCAGCCTCAGCCTTCGCCCTGTCCTCGGACACATATGATCCTCGATAGTGGCACATGGTGTCCTCCGTTCATGCAGAACAAGAGCCAACGCGATCCAGATACAATAGTTCCGGCTGGGTACTGTCAAGTTGATGCCTAGTTGTCTGGATGCGAGACCTCCTTGGCATGAGCGACGACCTGGAGGGCCTGGGGAAGTGCTCTGGGATCAGGCGGCTTGAAGCACGCGTTGGCGAAGTTGGGCTCGGCGGCCAGGCGCCGTTGCACGACCTGCTCGGGTGAAGCCCCCTTGAGCATGCGCTGACGTCTTTTGTTGTAGGCCTGGTTGAAGCCTTTGAGCAGCGTCTCGAGGTCACGATGGCTATAGATCGTGATCCCCAGCACCTCACGCTGCACCCAGCCGTTGAAGCGCTCCACAAGACCGTTGGTTTGTGGTGTGTAGGGCTTGGTCTTGCGGTGTTGCACCTTCAGCTTGCGACAGGCGTTCTCGAAGCCATCCGCCGTGAAGCAGGATCCTCTGTCCGTCAGAATGTGCGTGACCTTGAAGGGGAACGCGCGGACCGCCTCGTTCAGGAAGGCGACCGCGCTTGTGGCCAGTTCGTCATCTTTGACCGCCAAGTGTACCCAGCGCGAGCAGCGGTCGATGGCCACATACAGGTACCGTTTACGCCGCTCACGTCGCAAACTCGCATTTTATTTGCCTAAAATAGCTAATCCGCTAGGGCCGGGTGTTGTAAAATGCTAACGCGACTGCGTTACGCAAAAATGGTGCTGAAATGGACTATACTTCGTGTTTGCGACAGAACCCAGATCTACGGTGCATTGGAAGAATAGGTGTCTCCGGATCGGAATGGGCGCGCCTTGGCAAATGAGAGTGTCCCGCCGTCTTGTTTCGTCCGGTTGAGAGCCTAGTACCGTCAGCCCGTGACCAAACTGCCCCACACTTCCTCATGCTCCCCTGCTCAGCGGAAGCGGTCTTGTCCTGGTCTGCCGGCAGGGTGAACAGAAACACGGCCCCTTGAGGCTCATTCGCGCGGGCCCACAGCCGGCCGCCATGCGCCTCGATGATCGAGCGGCAGATTGCCAGGCCCATGCCCAGGCCGTCCGGCTTGGTCGTGTAAAACGCCTCGAACACCCGCTCCACCTGCTGTAGGTCTAGCCCGACGCCGGTGTCGTGCACGGCGAGCAGCACGGCCCCGGATTCATCCAGCCGGGACCGGATCAGCAGCTCGCGTG
This sequence comes from Microvirga sp. GN3, assembly GCF_055792825.1. Taxonomy (NCBI): domain Bacteria; kingdom Pseudomonadati; phylum Pseudomonadota; class Alphaproteobacteria; order Hyphomicrobiales; family Methylobacteriaceae; genus Microvirga; species Microvirga sp. GN3. Next base: position 40 of record NZ_JBVVAK010000268.1, on the reverse strand, counting down.
GCCGCTCCGCCCCCTCCTTCATCGCCTCGAGGCCGTTCAG
>NZ_JBVVAK010000267.1:0-6510 GCF_055792825.1 Microvirga sp. GN3 | reverse complement strand
TGGCGGCCGCCCTCAACTCAAGGCCGAGAAAGACGCTGGGCTGGAAAACCCCTGCAGAGGCGCTTGACGAATGGCTGCGGCAGGTCAACAGAATCCATGTTGCGACGACCGTTTGAATCCGCCCTGTTCGCCACTGCCGCTGTGGCTCTCGAGCACAGGGGTGTCTCATCCCCCGGCGCTCAGCTGGCGATGATCCATAGCTGGAACACGGCAACACTTCTGATGTTTTCGAGTTTGCCTCAGGCATTCGCGGAAATATGCCATTAGTTTGCCTCACCGTCTGAAGTGCAGACAATATTCGAGTGTCGTGGGAGGCCGATTATTGAACTAGCTGTGCCGCCAGACCTTCACGGCTGAAATCAGCAAAATCGCCGCCAAGGCTGGAAGCAGGACGGCATTGGGAACCATGCCGAGCAGCAGGCCGCCAATGAATGCGCCAGCAATCGAACCTGCCGCCATGACGAGCAGGAAAGCGCGGTTGCGGCTGAGAACGGAAAAGCTCTGGTCCCGACTGTAGCGGGTGAATCCAACGAGCATCGTCGGCAGGCTCACGGCCAGCGATAGGCTACCGGCGAGCTTAATGTCAGCCCCAAACAGCAGCACCAGCGTTGGGATCAGCAACTCGCCTCCCGCCACGCCGAGCAGGGAGGCCACGACGCCGATGACGAACCCGGCGACTACGCTAGCGACGAGTTGCGCCGATCCGGTCAGGAGAGGTTGGTCCGCGCTCGCGTCATGGCCAAACACCAACACTCCCGCAATGGCGACTAGGAGAACCGCGATCACCCGGTAGAGGGTCTCCGATTTTAGACGTGTCACCCATCCGGCGCCGACCCAGGCCCCGAGAAGGCTCCCGGCAAGCAGGTTGAGCACGATGGACCATTGGGCCGCGATCAGTCCAAAGGGCACTGTTCCCGCCCGGAACGGAAGAGCGGAGGTGACCACGACGAGGCTCGTGGCCTTGTTGAGGATCACAGCTTCTAGCGCCGCGAAGCGGAACAGACCGATGAGCAATGGAAGACGGAACTCCGCCCCACCAAGACCAATCAGGCCGCCGAGAGCACCAATGACTGCGCCACCTCCAAAGGCCATTGGGAGATTGCGGGAAGCATGGTTTGCGGATGGGTCTAGTGCCATCCCCCAGACTTATGCGAAAACGACGCTGAAAGCAGCCCTCGCAAGTGTAGGAAGACCTTCTGCGAAAATCGCATAGCCGGAAAGTTTGATATGGGCCGAAGATGGAATGGAGCGCAAACGTATTACGGCGTCTGAGCTAGAGCATCGGACCCAAAAGCGGATTTGCACTTTTGGGGTCTATCCGATGCTTCTTTCAAAGATGAGCGCATCGTTCTTCGCGGAAAACCGGGTCCACTTTTGGGTCCGATGCGCTAGCTAAAAAGCCCGCCTCAGGGGGTGAGGCGGGCTGATGCGCGCTTTGAGGAAGCACTTTGCCGAATTGTGGCCATCCTATGCGAGCGTCTGTACCACATGTAGATGCAATCAAAGGATGCCGCAGGCGCTCCGCTAAGTACTTGAGACGATGTAGGCTCAGGACCTATTAATTTGGCTTGAGGAGTGATTCAGTGCCTCAGTGAAGGAGGCGCTGATGAGCGATCTATTTCTGCTGAGCGAACGCCAAATGGCGCGGATCTCGCCGCACTTCCCACTGGCTCATGGTGTGCCGCGCGTGGACGACTGCCGAGTGGTCAGTGGGATCGTCTACGTGATCCGCAACGGCCTGCAATGGAAGGACGCCCCGAAGGCATACGGGCCGCACAAGACGCTCTACAACCGGTTCATGCGATGGAGCCGGTTGGGCGTGTTCGACCGGATCTTTGCCGCTCTGGCGGGTAAAGGCCCCAAGCCCGAGCGGATCATGATCGACGCCACCCACCTGAAGGCGCACCGAACTGCGGCGAGCCTGCTCAAAAAGGGGATGTTCCCCGTCGTCTCGGGCGCACGAATGGTGGGCTGAACTCCAAACTCCACGCCGTCTGTGACGAGGCAGGCTGACCCATTATCCTGCTCCTGTCCGAGGGCCAGATGAGCGACCACACAGGTGCACGGCTCCTGCTGGATACCTTGCCGGCCGGCTCGATGCTGATCGCGGATCGCGGCTACGACAGCAACTGGTTCCGCATGGCGCTTGCCGAGAGAAACATCGAGCCGTGCATTCCGCCCACCAGGAGCCGCAAAGTTCCTCTCGACTACGATAAGGGCCTCTATCGCCAGCGCCACAAGGTCGAGAACATGTTCGCGAAACTCAAGGACTGGCGCCGGATCGCCACTCGTTATGACCGTTGCGCCCATACCTTCTTCTCGGCGATTTGCATCGCAGCTACCGTCATCTTCTGGATCAATCGATGAGTCCTGAGTCTAAAGACGCTTTCTGACAATGATCGAGCCATCGGACGGATCATCCTGGTGGAAGGAGAACCCTTCCGAGTAAAACAGCGATAGAGGGCCAAAATGGTTTTCGGTGGCGGTCTTTGCTCCTGGTCGGGGGTAGGCCTCGGCGATCAAGAGCTTCATTGCCGCAAAATCTTGGAGCACGCTTCTTAACAGCTGCCGCGCAATACCCTGTCCGCGGAATGCCTGCGCCACGACAAAGCAGGTAATAACGCCAATATGCTTATGGTCTTCCCGGGGCTCTACATCAAAGATCGGAATGGCGTCCTTCGGCCCGGCTCCGCACCAACCCACCGCTTGGTCTCCAGCAAAGGCGAGATGACCCCACATCTGCCCGGCTTGGATACGCTCGGCGATCGATTGCCGGTTTTCCCTGGCCGTCCAGTCCTTCCAGGGCTTCCTGCAGTGATCCGCGTAAAAACAGTTGCAATAACAACCGGACCATTCTGGGTTGTCCTGGAACGCTTGCCGATCGAAGAAATCCAGATATGCAGGCAGCAAATCCGGCGTCAGCTTCCGCACAATTACCATATCCCCCACCGTCTTGATGTAATTCTGAAAGCACCATCTAGCGTCAATCCATCCACCGTTGAAGATCGGAACGTCAGGGATTTCCAGCAGCGCCTGAGGCGCAATACCTATATCTGCCTGTCCGGCAACCACGCAGATTGCCCGTCGACATGCCTCCTGATCCCGGCAAGAAAACCATGAGCGCATCCTGCTTCAATTGATTAATAGGTCTTGAGCCTAGCTTTAATTTCAAGTTTGCCTCACCATCTCGCGGAAGCATGCCATCACTCTGCCTCACCTCGGAGAGTACGCGGTCGTTTGAGTTTGGTAGAAGGCCGTTATGGAGTGCGGAACCCTGCTCTGACCGATGTGCCTTCCGCAGGGCTCCTGGAGGTGTCAGTGGAACAGCAAAAAGACTATGACCGAACGTTGATCATGGGCAACGGGGGCTGTGGCAAGACCTGGCTTGCACGCAAGCTCGGCGACGTTCTCGGGCACCAGGTCATCCATCTCGACGATCTGCATTGGGAGCCCGGCAGCTATGGCACCGCTCGGGATCGAGCGTTGCGGGACAAGGACGTGCGAACTGCAGCTGAAGCGGATCGTTGGATCATGGAAGGTGTCTACGGCCAGCTCGTGCATATGGTGCTGGGGCATGCCACGACGTTGATCTGGCTTGATCTGCCCGAAGACGAATGCATCGCCAACATTCGGCACCGCGGACTTCAAGGCGGGGGAAGCCAGACGCGCTTTCAGGGCCTCCTTCAGTGGGTGGCCGAGTATCGCATCCGCAAGAATAACTGGAACTCGTTCGACGCCCACAAAAAGCTGTTCGAGCTGTTCCCTGGCCCGAAGGCGCTACTACAGAGCCGTGCCGAGATTGCCGCTTATCTGGACCGCATCGTATAGCTCGAACGGCTACAGTTCTCCCACAATTGCCTCTATGAGATGAGGGTGGACGACGTTTCCGATACGGCCACGAGCTCTGCGCACCTATCGCAGCCACTCTCCGTGTCTGAGGTAGGCTCATTGTTCTCGGTTCCGGAGTTCCCATGGTGGATCGCCGGCGGTTACGCGATCGAGTTCGCTGTCGGGCATTCGTTCCGACTAACAGGGGATTGCTGGCGGCTCATGGTCGGAATGGTTTGGCTCCTGTAGAAGCCGAGAGATGTCCGGAACCCCCTGGGTGCTCCCGGCGCATCCTCGTGTCTGGGATCTCGACGCCTCGCTTCACTGTGCTTCCCCGGCCTTCCGCTGTGAAGCCATGCTTCGCGTAGAATGCCTCCGCTCCCAACACCGACTTAACCTTGGTGATGGCGCCTCCCGTGCCTTCGGCATCGGCGAGACAGGTTTCGACGAGAGCCGAGCCTACGCCTTGGGATTGGCAGTCCGGATGAACGAACAGCGACAGTAACTCGTCATCCTCCCACGAGGCGTACCCGACGACGGAACCGTCCACCTCCGCAACGAAGAACCGCTCTCCAGCCTCGGAGGCTCGGACGTATCCTTCCGGAGTGCGACCGTCCATCCATGCCGTGATCTGCTCGTGTGTGTAGCGTCCCAGCAAGATCCGGGTCAGGCACGCGCTGTGAATCGCATGGATGGCCTCAGCATCTCCTCTGGTCATGGGGCGGATGATCATTGGACGGCTCCTTGGTAGACGATGGAGAGCGGATCCATGCGGACGAATATGCCCCAACCGCACAATGCGCTGCAAGGCAGTCACGGCATTCCGCGCCGTTCAATTCCGAATGTCTGATAGCCAATCTTTCTCGCCCGCAAAAGCTCGCAAGTTCAGCAGGTTGAGTGAATTCCAGTGGTCTTTGCTCCATTATGCCGGAACGAAACCCTATGGAACGCGATGAGATGGTTGGGCTGTCGGATCTGCAGACCCAGGGATCTCAATCGTGTTCAGGATATCGAGGAGATCGTCCGGCCAGACCGTCTCAGACGTTTGAGCCAATTCCGCCATAGACCACCAGCGATGGTCCGCCATGACCTCCTGCTCTTCGGGTGTCCAGCCGTCACGAGACAGGTCCGTATGCTCAGCCTGAACCACGAAGAAGCGTTCTTCCGCCATGACATGCTCCCCATCCGGGAGCTGCAGGACGAACTCTCGGCTCCCCACCTCCGGTCCCATGGTGTCTACGTAGAGGCCAGTCTCTTCCCTGAGCTCCCGGATAGCGGCCTGTTGAAATGTTTCCTCCTCTTCGAGGCCACCTCCCGGCGTGGCCCAGTAGGCTTGACCTGCAAGAGCCCCTCGCTGGTGTGAGAAGCGGAACAACAGCACTCTTCCAGCCGGATCGAGGACAAGCAGTCGGGCTGAGGGACGGCGGCGCATGGTGTATTCCTCAAAGGGAACGGGCCGATCAAGCAATCGGCCGGAGAGCATATCATGACGCCTGATCCCATTGGGGAAAGCCCGCCTCAGAGGGTGAGGCGGGCGGATGCGAGCTCTGCGAAAGCACTTTGCCAGATTGTAGCTATCCTGTGCGAGCGTCCTCAACTACTGTGGATGCTCCCGAAGGATGGCGCACGTCTTCCGCTAAGTAGCTGCTAAAGCTGAGTTTTGTTTTCGAGAACGCCTCAACCAATAGGCATATACCTCGTCAGTCCGCCTCACGGCCGAATAGTCCGCGTGAAGCATAGAACCAGGCGGTTTGGGACCATCACGTGTTGGTGCGTCTGTACAGGGCAAGTGATCCAGCTAGTCCGAGCAGCGCTCCGCCGCAGATCCTGTCCAGCCAGAGCGCGCCCGACGCCTTCAGCAGACACATGGCCTGCGCGCCAAGGACTGCGTAGGCCAGCATGATGATAAAGTCGAGGAATGCGAAGGTCAGGGCTAGAACCACATACTGCGGCATCTGCGGCGAGGATGGCTCAATGAATTGCGGCAGGAAGGCAGAAAAGAACAAGTACCCTTTTGGATTGGTAATGGCCACGAGCAAGCTCTTGAGAAAGATCGAGCGCGAGGGCCCTGATTGAGCGTCTGTGCCGACATCTAGGGTAAGGTTGAGTGTTCCTTTGGACCGCAGCAGCATCACGCCGAGATACGCGAGATAGGCGACGCCCAGCCATTTCACGACTGAGAACCAGAACTCTGAGGCGGCGAGCAATGCTCCCAGCCCCAGCGCCACGGCGCCGATCAGGATAAAGTCGGACACGACGGCGCCAGCCATTCCGGAGCAGGCCCGCGCCACGCCGTATCGCGATCCGTTGGTCAGCGCCAATAAAACCGTAGGACCCGGAGTCGCGATGCCGATGAACGCGACAAGGGCGAAGGCTAAAAGTGTCGCGCCGCTCATATCATCTCCCTGGCATGACCATTCACTAGAAGCACTCAGATAAGAGCCGTTTAGAATAGGAGATACTGAAGCTTATGCGCGGCGAGTACAAGAGGTGCTCGTGGCCGATTGACTACGATTTGATTGTTCATGGAGCGGACTGTGGCTGATGAAGCGAGCAACCAGACAGGCGGATCACTGTACCTGATTTGATCGCAGCAAAGCCCGCCTCAGTGGGGGGGGGGGGGAGGGGTAGAGTCCGCGCTAGTGGTGGAAATTTGCTGACGCGCCGGGTGTTGGGATGAGG
>NZ_JBVVAK010000266.1:0-6527 GCF_055792825.1 Microvirga sp. GN3 | reverse complement strand
TTCTCAAGGCCTGCAATCTGCCGCTCACCGGCACCGGCGTGGTGGATCTCGTGATCACCGATCTCGGCGTCTTTGTCATCGACAAGAAGGGCGGCTCCGGCATGACCCTGATCGAGCTCGCCGACGGCGTGACCGTGGACGAGATCAGGACCAAGACGGCGGCGGATTTCAAGGTCGCTCTGAACGGCAGGCAACGATGATATGGCGTAAGGTTGGCTGTTCCATCGCCGACCTTCTCGACAATGTGGATCAGCTTTCCCGAATGTCGCCTTCCGGCACATCTCGGAAGTAGGTCGTATTTCCGCGAAGCGGCGAAGTGCAGACGTTTACACAGCCGGAGAGTTCGCGGAACGAATCCGGAAGACCGGCATCTGCTGATGTACTCCCTTCAGTTGGGCCATCTCTTGCTCCATGGCAAAGGGCGCCAGGATGTCTTTGACGCCCGGTGCGCTCATAACTTCGCTCGTCAGACAGAGCTCCTTTGCGTCTGACAGGCTCTGAACGCGGGCTGCGATGTTGACTGTCTGACCGAAGTAGTCCAGCCGCTCGTTCAGCGTAACCGCGATGGCTGCTCCCCTGTGAATGCCGATCTTGAGAATGACCTCCCGGCTCGGCAGCCGGTGATTGAACGCTTCCATGTCCTGCAGCATCGCCAGCGCCGCCCGGACGGCATCCGCCGGCTCGACGAAAGCGGCCATGACGGCATCGCCGATGGTCTTGATGATCGCGCCAGCGTGGCGGACTGTAACATCTCGCAATCGCTCGAAGTGCTGCTGCACCAGCGACAGAGCGTTGAGATCGCCGATCCGATCATAGAGGTCGGTCGAGCCCTTCAGGTCGGTAAAGAGCAGCGTGATGTCCCGCACGCCGATCCCCTCGACTGCACGGATCGCTTCCGAGCGGAACAGGTCCCGAAAGGTCTGGGTCGCCAGCAGGCGGCTGCCGGACAGGTGAGGGACGAAGTCGAGTGCGGGGATCGCCAGGATCGGCAGGTCGTTGGCGGGGACGGCAGAGATGGCAAGAAACCCTTGCTGATTTGTCTCATTCTCGATCTCAAACACAATCCGGCCTGGCGCCACGGTGCCCTCGGCCGGCTCGCAACGGTTGCCCAGGTAATGGATGCGGACGGTCTGGGGCGACGTGGCCGGTTCGCCTTCAACCCGGAAGTCGAAACCGGCATCACTGTCGGGACCCCAGGCATGCAGGAGCCCGTCTGTGGCCTCGACCTCGAGCCGGGTCGTTCCCGGCGGCAGGTAGCTGATCGCGGAGGTCCAGGATCTGAGCATCTGAACAAAAGGTGTCCCGTCGGGCAGCAGTCCCTCGTCGGTCAGCTTATAGGCCAAGGCAAAATCCCCGGCCGGGAGATTCTCGGGCCGGTGGAATGCGATCGGCCGGATCTGCGGCGAGACCGTGAAGGTGACGGCGATGCAGTCATCGAGCGCAGCCTCCAGATCGGCCCGGCACATGGCGCAGTGGAACTGATTGCGCACGCCCTTGAGGCTGCCAAAGCTCTCGACCACGCAGGAACAGGCCGAGCAGAGCAGCAGCCAATCCATTTCGAACAAGCCCAGGAAGGCTCCGTGAAGGAACAGATCGATGGCTTCGGCCTCGGCGATGTTCTTCTCGGCGGCGAACCGGATCGGATTGATGCGGAACAGAGCGACGTCATCGGCCGAGCGGATATGGCTCTCCAGCTTGGAGATCACGCGCGGGCTCCAGGCGCGAGCTGCCTCTAAGGCGGCGAGGCGCTCGTCCAGGATCTGTTCGTGGACTACCGCTTCCATCGGGGACCTATCCTGGCCCGCCGCCGTCGGTCGCAGCAATCCAGGGCATCAATGCGGCGCCGCCAGCAACAGCCAATCCGAGGACGAGCAGAGCAGCACCGATGCCCGCCGATGCCCGCTGGCCCAGCGGCAGCAGCTTCTCGATAGCGACCACAAGCGTCAGCAGGAGCATCCAGGCCACGCTCATCATGCCGGCGGCAACCAACACGGCAAACAGGGCCCAACAACAGCCAAGACAATAAACGCCATGCCGAAGGCCCATCCGGAGTGCGCCGGCGGGACCATCGCGCCAGTGTAGGGCAACGAATGCCAAGGGCGAGCGGCAATGGGCAAGGCACGTGCGCTTGAGCGGGGTGAACTGGTATAGCCCGGCGCCGATCAGAACGGCCCCAAGGGCGAGAGGCGCCCAGCGTTCCCGTTCGGCGCTGGACAGGTGAGCGACAACCGAGCTGCCAGCTTGGACAAGAATGTAGACGAGTAGGCCGGCGGCCAGCCAGACCAGCAGGTATCCGGCAACGAAGATCCAGGTCGGGATGGCCATGTTCCGCGTCCGCCGCGCCTGAGCGGCCGCGAAAGTCAGGACCATCGGCGTCATGGCAGGAAACATCATCGCCGCCATCATCACGGTCCACATCGCCACGAATGCAACTACCCCCGGCAGCGACCAGTCCGCCGCCGACATGCCCGTCATCGCCATCCCGCTCATGCTGTCCATGCTCATGCCATCCATGGCCGAGCCGCTCGGTACCTTAACGCCGATAGGCTCAGCCATAACGGAGGCTTGGTACAGAGTCAGCACCCAAGCTCCTGCCGTCAGGACACCGAGCGACAGCAGGAGGGACAACCGCGCCCGTGCCGGAGAAAACATCGGGCGCGGCCTCGCAAGACGGCCGGTTTTGTTCGAAGTCAGCACCGGCACACCCTCAAGGAGAGACGGGATCCGGTCCAGCCCAGTCAAACGGGATGTGCTTGCTCGACCGGCTCTCGCCCGACCAGTGGAAGCCAAATCCCTCTGTGCGCACGTCAACCGACCGGCCCCAGGTAGCGACTTGTCCGGGTCCGACCTCGGAGCCGGGCGGATTGAGCATCTGGACCCGCTGACCCGGCGGCGTTGTCGGTCCGGTCAGGGCCTCCGCCCGCCCGACAACCCGGTTTGGGATCTCGGCTCGCCAGAAGGCAAGGTCGTCCGCGATTTCAAAGGTGATGGGGACGAATTCGATGCCCCGGAACTCTCCGACCAGAGCGGCAAACTGGGCAGGCCACCCGCCGGCTTCACCGGCAAAAATCCGCTGCAGGGCCTCGCGCTGCCGCCCGTCGGCCGTCTCATCGATGAAGAGGCCCATCGCGACCGCCGCGTCGCCAGCCCAGACGTTGCCCTCAAAGGCGGCGAGGGCAAGCAGGTTCAGACCATCCAACTGGACATCGCCAAAATGACCTTGCCGGACATGCCATGCCAGCATGCCCTGGCAGGCATTGTTTGTTGGGGCTTGGGCAAACTCGCAGGGGCAGGGGATGTCGCAGCTGCAGATGTCGAACCAGTCGCCAGCGAGACGCCACTCAGGGACCGTTGCCATCGGATGTCCCTCCATGAGGATGAGATCTCACTTTGATCTGCGGCGGTGAGCGTACGGCTCGGCGCCAACGAAATTGCAAGCCATTACGCGCTGGCACAGCCGGATCTGATCGTCTCAAAATACTACCATCCGACAATCCCAACAATGGCGACCAAACCCCTACTGCTTTTCTTTCAGGCGGGTTCACCCGACAGGCGCCTGAATGGCCGAACCCCACTGTGGCTGCTCCCACTCATTGGACGTCGCGAGACCGAAACAGAAATGAGCGGAAGGTGAGGACCTGAGCTCAAAATCACTGAGCCGAAGGTTGGGCCGCTGCGATCGGTGGTGAGAAGCCCAGGCATTTCGCCCCTGCGGTTGTCCGGACAATACTGCCGCACTGTGAAGCACAGTCGTTCCGCAGATCTGGGCCAACAGGCAAGCGTTCACGTTGCTCCAGCGTCTGAATGAGGACAGAGAGCGGACGTTCAGCTGCATCCGCCCTACGTCGCTGGTTGCCCCGAGCAGACCTTTACGCGCTCGGAGCGATGTCTAGCTCAGCCACTGCCAAGCCTCAGCGGTTGAGGCAGCAGCCGTCGCGAGCCGACCCATGGCTCTTTCAGGCTTTCTCAACGAGCAAGCTTGCCATCCACACACGTCAGGCAGGAACCACCGAAACTGATCCCGGCGTCCCGATGGAGCACCGCGATGACTCCGCTCCCGCTGGCGCACACCGGGTCCTCCTCGACGCCGCACGATGATGCGAACGAACGCACCTCGATGGCCGCCTCGCCACGCGCGTGCCGACCAAAAAGGGAGAAACCCGTCACGCCCAGCCGCTTCTCGAAGGCAGCGGAGCTGCTGGAAGTCGGGCGTCAACGCGAGGACACTGTCTGCGTTGGGAAGCTGCGACAATCCAAATGGCGCCAATATCCACGATGGCGGGCGCCACTTCTCGCACTACCCGTTGCCCGATGATCACCTCCAGGTCGTTGACGTCCTCAGCTGAGAGAGCCGTTATCTTCGCTGGCGGGAGAGCAAGTTTCAGGCGCCTCTCTGCGCCTGCCCTCTCCACGGCTATCTGCACGAGCCCGACACCGTATTCCTGGAAAAGGCGGCCGTTCCGGAGCTTCACCCAACCTGCTTCCAACTCGGCATGGGTGCTGCCGAGCGGGATATCCAAAATTACGCGCCAAACGAACGCTATCCTTTCAACTCCTTCTTCAGTTCGTTGAAGAAACGCCAGTCGGTGCCCTGGGCTAGAAGCTTCTGGGGGCTGCTCTTTAGCATCCCGACTTCGTGGAGGCGCAGGGCGTAGAAGCGCAGAGTGTCCTCAGCGCTATACTCACGCCACTGACCGTAGGGGAGCGCCTTCATGACCTGGAGAGCATGGTCATAGCGCTTAGTATAGCCTTGGTCCACGATGAGCTGCGCGGACTGCTCGGGCTCGCTCGCGCAGAAATCCGCCGCTTTCAAGATGGCGCGGAGGGCGCGTTTGGTGGCCACCGGAGACGTGCGGACGAACTCCCGATTCCCAGCCAGCATGCAGCAGAAGTATCGCGACCAGGGCCGGTCCACGGTGCTGCTAATCACTACATGGCCGATCTGCTGCTCCCGCATCTCCTGCGGTTCGGGAGGAAAGCCCAAGTAAGCATCGATCTTCCCCTCCCTTAGGAGCCGGATAGACTCGGGTCCTGGATGCGTGACGAAGTGTATGTCCTGACGGATGTCCAGGCCCACATAGGCAGCTATACTAGCGAGAAAGACGTATCGGCTGGAATCTAGCGTCGGCACGGCCACGGTCTTCCCCTTGAGATCGCGGATCGTCTGAACGCGATCAGTCCCGAACAGCTCAAAGCAGCCGACGTGGAGTCCTGCCAAGATGACGATGGGATCTCCCGCTTCTAGGCGGAGAAGGAGCGGGGCGGCGAAATGCCCATTGAGGTCGGCTTCACCGGAGGCGAGGGCCGACTCGATGTCTGCGGTCCCCTCTTTTTGGAGGAACTGCACCTCGGTGAACCCTTCGCTGTGCAGCAGTTCTTCGGCTACATACGTGGGGGCTTGACAGATGCTGGGAATCCGGACGAGCCGGATCCGCGTCGTCTCAGGCGGTGGCTCCGCAGCCGCTTGCCCGGGGTACCAGCCCAGGAGCCCCGCTGTCCCCGCCAGCGTTATCCCACGCAGGAACCTCCGTCGGCTGAATGGTCCAGGGTATAGGGTATGCATGGGAACCTCCCTTCCAAATGCTGGCCAGCGTGACACTGAGAACGCTGACCCGTGGACGCTTCTACCCTCGCATGACCCCCTAAACATGCTGCGTATCATAGCATAGTCTTGCTTACGCAAACGAGCGCCTACCCAGTCGCCCTCCGTGCGCCGTGTGATTCCTCGCTCGCGGTACTGCCAGTCCAAAACCTGAGCGGCGATGCTGAACAGAAGAATTTCTCCGGTGGACGCCGCGGCCTCCCGGGTTCGCGGTGCGGCCGAAGCGGTTGCCTCGCGGCCCGGCTCCCTCCAAAACACCGTCGAGCAGTTCCTACAAAGGGTTGCCGCTGCTTAACAATGAGGCCGAAAGGTCCGCTCCTGGCAGATTGCGTTGAAAAAGTCGGCACTCAGACTGGCGGAGACATCGACGAGGCTTTGTTTGCTGAGGTCATGCACCGAGACGATCTGAACGTCGGGCGCTCCTCAGGCCATTTGTGTTATCTGAGGCCCTGATGGTGTGATCAGCTTAGCGAGCTTTCTCAGGTTCTGGGCAGTGGCGGCCAGCAGGAACTCGTCCTGAGCGCCACAGGGGCCCCGCAGCCGCAGACGTCCCATCTTCAGGATCCGCTTGAGATGCGCAAACAACATCTCGATGCGCTTGCGCCCCTGCCGCGACCGCTCATAGGCCGGCGTGCCGGCCAGTGCACGGGCGACCTCCCTGGCGTGCTCATAAATGCTGCGCGGGATCTTGCGCGCGGGCGTGTTGGGACAGCAGCGCTGCTTGAGGTGGCAGGGACCGCAATCGAACGTGCTGCCTCGGTAGATGCGCGTTGTGGTCTTGCGTCGCTTTCGATACTGCTAGCGAATGGGCCGGAGCCTTGGAGGCGGGGATTGGCGTTCTGGGCTTGAGGGGGCAGCACGATCCCGGAGGTCCTCATGTCGCTCCACCCGACCCCATGCCGAGATGTCCCGGCCGCAACGGCAG
>NZ_JBVVAK010000265.1:0-6760 GCF_055792825.1 Microvirga sp. GN3 | reverse complement strand
AACCCTCGGGTTAACTGTGTGGCCGATGATGGATCATCGACGCCCGCTGGCAGATCGAGGCAGCCCCGGACGAACACACGGAAATGCGGTGATCAACCCGCGCATCAGAGTTTGCTCAACCGTCATCTTGACGGCTCTGCCTCCGGCCCTGCGCAATCGCTCTATCGTTGAGTGCCCGGATCGTTGCAGGGAGCGCATTGTTGCGTTCAAAGCCTTTGACAACGAACATCAGAGTTATAGGTGCGCACAGCCTCGCGCGTCACTCGATCCGCCGGCACGGCAGCGGCATCGAGTTTGTCGGTCCAGAGCAGGTAGCCGAGCCAGCGGCCATAATGCTGCTCATTGGTCTGACAGGTTCGCGTGGCCCAATGGGCCGCTCGTCTCTCGTCGTCGAAGACATCGCCCTTCATCTGTGCCGTCAACCAGGCCTGCCGGTCGCTCAGCGGCCATTCGGCAACCGGCAGAGCCCGGCGCATCGGATCAATGGATCTGGGCATCAGCGATCTCCCTTCGGAGCTTTGGCCTTTGTCTCCGAGAGCAGACCATCCAGGTAGCGTCCCGACGCCTTGGTCCCGGCGCCGAGATAATGCGCCATCGTGGTGTCGAGCGTGGTGTGGCCGAGAACGCGGGAAACCGGGAGATAGGCGCCGGGATCCGCATCGGTCGCAATCTTGGCGATCGCATGCCGGAACAGATGCGGGTTCATCTCAAGGCCGGCCCGGCGCATGCCGCGGCGGATCGCATCGGACATCGCCGTCTTCGACCGCGGTCCACCGTGGGGTCCAGGAAAGAGGCACGGCCCATCTGCCTGCGGCAGGCGCGAACGGAACTCCGCGATGTGACGCTTCAGGCGTGCGGTCACCTCCACGTTGAGCTCGAACTCCAGCGGCTGGCCTGTCTTGGTGCGTTCACCAGGGACGACCAGAACAGCCAATCCGGAGCTCAGCCAAGTGAAGTCGGACAGTTCCAGCGTCCGCAGGGAGCCAATCCGCAGGCCGCAGCGAATGAGCAGGTCGACCGCCACGGCCCGCTCCATCGCCTTCGCGGCCCGCAGCGGGTTTGTCTCGGCCAGCGCTCGCTTGGCCTCCCGCTCGGGGAAATTGAGCAGGCGTGCCACATTGCGCGGATCATCGAACTGGCCGAGGCGCTTGCGGTTGCGTTCCGTCATCTGACGCCGGTTGCCGGGATCGAGCTTGCGGCAAACCTTCTCCAAGGTGGCGAGGGTCGCCTCGTCCAAGCGGCTATAGTGCTTGCCGATCAGGCGCATGGATCGGGCGAGGTTATGGACACGCTGGGTCTTCCTGCCGGAGCGATCAAGGAAGAAGCGAAGAGCAGCCTTGAACGCGGTCGGCTCGAACAAGACGCTTAAGGAAGTGATCGCCTCGACCGGCAGGTGGCCAGTGTGGACGAGAGCCGAAGCGACCTGGCGGAAGCTGTGAACCCGGTGCTCGATCGTGGCGGGCCACAGGGCACGTGCCGGCGCCTCATCGTCGAGCGGATCGGGGTTCGCCATGCGTTCGCACCAGAGAGCGACATCCATCTCGAACGAGGGCGGGAAGGCGCTCAGGGGCAGTGCATACGGCTCCTGCTTGAACGGCGAGGACAGTCGCACCGGCGGCCAGCCCGGCACGGTCCGGGCCGACCGGTTCCAGTTGACGATCGTGTTCTTGAGAACATCCTTCGGGTTCTTGATCCCCTCGTCGACCTGGATCGCCTCGTACAGGCCGAGCAGTGTTTGAGTCGTCACCCCCTCCGGAGCAATGCCCATGACCGAGCTGTACGCGGCGAGACGGTAGAGTGCTTGCCGCTGATACATAGTTCCGATTCGGTCGAGCAGCGTCTGCCAGGACGGCGCGATGAGAATGCGCCGGGTCAGCGGCGAGGACGGCCGGCCATAACGCGCGACAGCCTTGGTCACCAGCGAGCGGATGTTGGCGAAGGTCTTCTCGGACAGGTTCAACTGGGCCGGGCTCTTGGACGCAAACAGTTCGCGCGTCCGGCGCGGGCTCGCCTCCAGCTTCTCCAGCGATGTCTGAAACAGCTGCTCGACGCGGTTCAGCGCCGAGACGAGATCGCGGCGCTGGGTGGCGGTCAGGCCAGTATCTGCCTCGGCCAGGCGCTTCACATCCGCCAGACTCAACCGCTCCTCGGTGAGGAAAGCCGCCTTGCTGCGAGCGAGGAAAGTGGGGTCGACATAGTTCATCGGGATCGTCTCGCGTGGTCAGCTCTGGCCTCGGGAGGACAGGCGTGGACAGGAGGGTCAATTCGGGAAATAGCAGCTTTCTGGTCCTACGGCGTTCAGACGGGAGCGATCTCCCGACAGCCGCTAAACCATTGACATTGCTGGACAGGAGCGCCCTGCGGCGGCCACTGTTCCTACTCGCGATTGAGCTTCTCGTAGGTATCCGCGTCCTGCGGCGAGATGCGGATCTGCACGCCAATGCGGTGCACTTTGAGGTCACCGCGCGCCACGATGCGGCGAACGGACTTGAGGCTGACCTGCCAACGGGCGGCCAGATCGGGCAGAGTGAGAAGGGGCTCAGACTTCGGCTTCATGGGTATCCTCCTGTTCGGAATGATCGAACTTGGAGGCAACAGCAGGTTCAGCTGACGCAAAGGCTTCATGGGCCGCGTGGCGGGCCAGTAACCGGACGAACGCAACCAACGCAGCCGGCGAAGATACCAGCTCCTCATCGCTGCGAGTTGTTGGTTCAGGATGTGCCGTCTTGCCCACTGGTGACCTCCAATGGGCAGCACGATCACGATGGAAGCTCGTTTGGTCGAATTCCCTAACGCACCGGTTTTTGCGCGCCCCTCACGGCAGGGGTGGCGGGTCGAAGTACTCAAGGTCGCGGATCGGAAGTTTCTCGGCGACCACCTTGTCGATCAGCCGCGGCTCGAACACGACGCCCTCTGGAGCATAAAGGCGAAGGGCCTGTTTGACAAAGCCGGTAAAGCCACCGACGGCTAAGTGAATGTCCTTGTCCACCGTGTAGGCTGGCCTGACGCTAAGTATCTCCTGATAGGACAGCATCAAGGCCGAGACTAATTCGCGCAACTCCTGCGTCGGGGTCGGACCTCCCTTGTTGTCCTCGACGGACAGGCTGTGCTGCTGACTCATCTCTGCAGCCTTGCGGCTCATGGACGCTAAGCGCTGCAGATACAGAATATGGTGCCTCATATCGAAGTCGCGGGAATCGGGATTGGCCTCCGACGCGGCGACAATCATCACAAGGCCCTGGCTCCCGAGCCTGTCGGCGGCTTTGGCCGCTTTCTCGAAATTAGTCGCAAGGCTGGTCAGCTCGTGGGCGACCGCAGAGGGACGCAGCTTCTCGGGGCGCTGCAAGTACAGCTTGATGAGACGCTTGGTGTCTTCGACCAGTTCGATCAGAGCCTCATCGGAAGGACCATGCTTACTATTCTGCAAGTCGTGCTTGAGCCACTCCAAAAGCCTTGCGTCCGGCATCCTGTTCATCTCCTCGGCGCTGTTGTCGACCTTCTTCCCCGTAAGAGCATACAGCGCATTCCAAAATGCTCTGATGCTGTCTCAAGAAGGGAATTGGGGCTGTTGGTACGGCCATTCGACGATGGTCGCGACTGTGAGATAAAACGAGGCCCGAGGAAGGTCCGCTGACCGCGCAACTCTCGACGTCCGGTCTACTTCCGAAAAGTGCCATGAGCCGACGTTCCGCCTTGATGCACTCTGGAATGTTTTGGCCCTTGTAACGAGGCAAACTGATCTCCGTAGATGCACTCCAGACCTACCCGTATGGGAGATACCCAATTGTAGCCCGCCAATCCTCGCCGTGGTCCGGCGGGCTCCTTGTGTTTAGTTGGGGGATGCGGCTCTCGGTTTCGGGTGCTCAAGAAAAAAGCGCATCATCTCGCGGCTGGCATCGGGGCCCTGGGGCTCCGTGTAGGACCCACTTGGGCTTCCGCCGGACCAGGCATGACCCGCCCCGTGGAGTAACCAATGCTCAAGCATGGGGTGTCCGCTGCTATCGCACTCGACCGTGCGGGTATAGCTGATCCCGCCGGGAGCCTGTCCATGGCTGACGGTTGATTGCAGATCCGAGCCCGCCCTCGACTGAGCAATGACCTGGTCGCCATTGATGGGACTGACGGTCGTGTCGCGATCACCATGGAACACGATAGTCGGCACCGGCGGCTTGGCCCCACTGTGATGAGGCGCCCCGCCCTGCCGCATGGCAGCAAACGCGGACGGCATGTCACGAGCGGCCCCGCATGCCAGGCCTGAGTGGACCCCCACGGCCGCATAGAGGTCCGGATAAGCCGAGCCCATGATCGCCGCCGCTGCCCCGCCGGCTGAGAGTCCGGCGACGTAAACGCGTTCCGGCTCGACGGAGAAGTCGCGCATGATCTGCCGCGTAATCCCAGCGATCAGCGATGGCTCACCGCGATCCCGCTGCTGATCGGCTGCGTTGAACCAGTTCCAGCACTTCGACACATTGGCGGATTGGGTCTGAGCGGGGAACGCAACAAGAAACGTCTGCTCCTCGGCCAACTCGTTCATCTGCGTGCCGGCGGCAAAATCGTCTGGCGATTGCGTGCAGCCGTGCAGCATCACCACGAGCGGCACAGGCTGACCCGTGTAGCCGCTCGGGATGTAAAGCTTATACGTACGGCTTCCGGTCTCGTTGGCAAAGGTCCGCTCTTCGAAGCGTGCGCCTTCCGGCAGCGGGGCAGGCGCACGGGCTGGAACAGGTCCAACCAACCCATCAAAGCCAGCTAGGGAGCCGGGTTGCCCCATACGGTCGAGGAAGCCGCGCAGCGCCTCCGGCATCTGGGACTGGCCCAAACCTCCGGCAGAGCCATCAGAACCGTCAGGAGCCATGCTTGGGAAGTTGAACTTCGGCGAAGTCCACGCCGCTCCTCCGGACGATGGTGGCACCATATCAATGATCCGTGCAGCAGGTCTCTCTCGACGCTGGCCTTCATTCCCGCCTGCGTTGCTTGAAGTCGGTGAGGAATGGCTACTCGGAAGCCCTCCTTGGAGGACTGCTAGGGCTTCTGCAAGTCGTCCTTCACGGGTGAGACGGGTTGCCTCAAGCATGTCGATGTTCGGTTTCAGGTTCATGAGTTCGGTCCTGTTGTGGGGTGATGTGGGGCAAAGCGGGACCTACCCCTTACCGAGTCGGAAAGGGTCGGGCAGGCTCTCAAGACGGGAGACGGGTGCTACTCGGTGGTCAGCGCATGCGGTCCTTCAGAGCCTCCTTCACCGCCAGGCTGGCATGCAAGGCGCCAAGGACGTGAAGGGAGGCGATTGTCTGCCGCGCCAGCTCGGGCGTGACATCGTTGGCGATGCTGGCGAGACCCAGAACCTGGATGTGCAGCATTTCTCCGGCTGCTTGCACGGCCTCGAGGTCCTGGCGACCGTAGTGGCGCAGGCCGAGGTCGAGTTGGTGCCGGTCGACCGATTTCCTGACGGCGTCGTTATGACGATCAAGCTGGTTTCGAATGGCTGTCCGGATGAAGTCGGTCCGGTTGGAGTAGAAACCCTCCTGAACCAAGAGATCGATATGGCCGAGGTCGACATAGCCCAGGTTGATCGTGATCTTCTCGCTATCAGAAGTCTTAGGTCGAAGTTCGTGCACGTTGGTTGCCATAGCCGCCCTCCTTTAACCATCTGCTTGGATGGTATTTGGATGGCCGTTGTCGCGAGTTCAAGCCCCCGTATCGTCTTTCCCCTGAATTCAGCCTGCTGCTTTGCGTCTATTTCACAGGATAGGCATCCGGATTGGGAGCACAGGCCTCAAAGGAGCCGGGAGCCCAGTCTCGGGGTTAGTGCGGAAAGGCCTGGAAACGTCCCCTCTACACGACAAGAACCTTCCGACCCGATATCCTCGTGGACCTCAATGGTGCCCCATGAACGAACATGGCGAAGACTGGCGCTCTAAGCTCGAAGAGGAGGCCGCTCCCGGCGTGCTGTCGGACGATCTCAGCCGCGCCCGCGAGCCCGGCCGGGGACGGGAGGCGAATACCCCCGGGCAGATCCCGGCACGCGGCTGGAAGGATATACTCTGGCGTGTGCTCTGGGGGATCTCGGAAGATCGTATCCTGTCGACCTCGGGCGGGGTTGCTTTCTTTGCCCTGCTGGCAGTCTTCCCGGCGATTGCCACAATTGTATCTCTGTACGGGCTCTTTGCCGATGTCAGCACGATCAGAGGTCATTTGTCCCTTCTTGCCGGCATTTTGCCCGGCGGGGTGCTGGAGCTCATTGGGGAGCAGATCTCCCTGATCGTCACCCAGGACAATGATACGCTCAGCGTCGCCTTCATGATCGGCTTTCTGGTGGCACTCTGGAGCGCGAACTCGGGGGTGGCAGCCCTCTTCGATGCGCTCAACGTCGTTTATGGTGAGAAGGAGAAGCGCAGCCTGCTGCGTTTTTATGCCACGACGTTCCTGATCACCCTTGGCATGATCGGCTTCATCATCCTAGCCATCAGTGCGGTGGTGGTCGCGCCGGTCATTCTCACCTTTGTGGGCTTTGTGACCCCGGCCGAACAGCTCCTGGCCATCCTGCGCTGGCCGATCCTTCTCGTGATTGTGGGCATGTGGCTGGCCGTCATTTACCGCTACGGCCCAAGCCGCCGCGACCCGAAGTGGCGCTGGGTAATGGCCAGCCCCCACGAGGTGGTCCGGTGTCAATGTTAGTGCATGATCGGTCGTGGCGCTACGGCTGGGGTGGCCGGCGGAGTTGGCCGGGGTTGCGCAGCCGGCCATAGCACTGTCTCGGGTG
>NZ_JBVVAK010000264.1:0-6802 GCF_055792825.1 Microvirga sp. GN3 | reverse complement strand
ACGCACTCTCGAAGCCTTGGAAGCCGAACTCAAACCAGCCCTCGACACCATCACCGCAAACGATGCCAAAGGCTGGATCAGGCACGCCGGCTATGTCCTACACTGAAACCAAAAACGCTTTAGAACGAAATATTAGACAAATCTGACGGCCCGAGCTCCAAAAGGAGCTCGGGCTCTTTCATTTCTGGGGCAATCGTCGGAACAGCAAGCGTTAGAGTTGGGGAAACACTTCGAGCCGATTTGCGGCAGCATCTATCCAATGGCAGCGAGCTCGCGTCCATATAAATCAAGCACTTGGGCTAACCATTAAGGGGAACTTCGCGTCACATCACAGTGTGGACGCTCGCATAGGATAGCCATAATTCGGGAAAGTGCTTCCTCAATGCGCGCATCGGTCCGCCTCACCCTCTGAAACGTGAGACGAGGTTCTGCTGCAATCGGAGCGAAACCTCAGCGAACGGATTGAACTGAAAGGCCGCCCAACGGGGCGGCCTTTCCTTGTGTCGGTCGATGTAGCTTTGTCCGTTCTCAGCCCCATTGCGGACACTCGGCGTACTTCAGGAACGTGCCAGGACCTGACCTTCGTTCGAACGAAGGTCAGCGGAGCAAGTTGGCAATGCAGCACGAGGAGCTTGCCGGCTGCGGCGCTCGGCCACCTCATTCAGCCAGCCTGCTGATCCCATGGTCATTCAGCCGAGGTGGTTGGACTTGAATTAAGGTCGACATCACCCCTCGTCCGACGGAAAATGACAGCTCCTGGGATGGCAAGAGCTGAGCCGATGCTCGACCCTTTAGGGCCTGACCTGTCATCGAAAGAGCCTCGTCCTGCCGGAGGTGTGGCGGGTGCCGTCTCGCGGCTCGAAACCACAACCCAGATCCTTGCGGCCATTGCTCTGCTCGGCGCGCTCAAGTTCGGCCTGCTCACCTCGCTGCTGGCCGGGCTGCTGGTCTACGAGCTCGTCCATATCCTGGCTCCGACACCGAGCATGCGTGTGACCCACCGCACGGGCAAGATCATCATTGTGTCGCTTCTTGCGACCCTCGTTGTGGTGGTGATCGGGGCCGGGATCCTGGGGCTCACGTCCTTGTTGTCCGGCGGGCCCGACAGCCTGGCCATTCTGCTCCGGCGCATGGCCGAGGTGATCGAGAGCGCGCGACCACACCTTCCGGCTTGGGCCGGCAGCTATGTCCCAGCCGATCCAGAGGAGTTGAAAGCGGCGGCCTCTGCGTGGTTGCGTGAGAATGCAGGTCAGGTGCGGCTGGTGGGCGAGGACGTATGGTGGACGGCAGTACACCTTGTCGCTGGCCTCGTCATCGGGGCTATGATCGCCATCAGCCACGAGGCCGGTGAGATCGAGAATGGTCCTCTGGTGCAGGCGCTGCGGAAGCGAGCCCGCCTGCTTGGATCAGCCTTTCGCAGCGTGGTGTTTGCGCAGGTGAGGATTTCCGCACTGAACACTGCCCTGACGGGGCTGTATCTGCTGGCGATCGTGCCGCTGATGGGAGCCCAGCTTCCTCTGCTGAAAACCATGATCGCCGTGACCTTCATAGCCGGGCTTCTACCAGTAATCGGCAACCTGATTTCCAACACCGTCATCGTGGTCGTGAGCCTGAGCGTATCCCCGGTGCTGGCGGCCAGTTCGCTGCTGTTCCTGGTTCTCATTCACAAGCTGGAGTATTTCGTGAATGCGCGCGTGATGGGAGGCCAGATCCACGCACATGCGTGGGAAATTCTAGTGGCGATGCTGGTCATGGAAGCCGTCTTCGGAATCGCTGGCCTTGTCGCGGCTCCAATCTACTATGCTTACCTGAAGAACGAACTCGCAGCCCGGGGGCTCATCTGACGGGCAGCGCAGGAGCCCGCTCTGGGCCATCGATGGGCTGCCCGCTATTTGAAGCCTGCTTCGAAGCATGCTCATTTCCATACACCAGGGTCGGGTGAAGGAGCGCCGTCGAGTGGATCAACTGAACGTCCACCTTGTACGCGAACACGGAACCTCGTGTAAGGTCTGCCCCCTTGGTAACTGCAGACCTTCCTAAGAGAACCGAAAGATGTCGCTACGGCCGAAAGGTGCTAGCCTGAACCCGTGGCCACGGAGTGTCACGTTTGCTCGGAGGGCAGACCGTGGACGTGGGAGCCTGGTTGCGCAGCTTGGGGCTGGGGCAGTACGAGCAGGCATTCCGCGACAATGCCGTTGATGAGCACGTGCTGCCGGATCTCACGGCCGAGGACCTCAAGGACCTCGGCGTGGTGCCGGTGGGCGACCGGCGCAAGCTCCTGTCCGCCATCGCCCGCCTCCAGGCGCAAGCTGCACCACCGGCCGCTACGTCCGAGCCTCCCATTCCAGAAGAGGTCCCACAGCCGGAGCGCCGACAGCTGACGATCCTGTTCTGCGATCTGGTCGGATCGACCGCGCTGTCGGTCCGCTTCGATCCCGAAGACCTGCGCGAGGTGATCCGGGCCTACCACACCTGCGTGGCCGAGGTGGTGCAGCATCACGGTGGCTTCGTGGCCAAGTACATGGGTGACGGGGTGCTGGCCTATTTCGGCTATCCACAGGCCCGCGAGGACGCCGCCGAGCAGGCGGTGCGCACGGGCCTGGCGCTCGTTGATGAGGTAAGCCGCTTGAGCGCCGGGGGCGAGAGCCTCCAGGTCCGGGTCGGGATTGCCACCGGGCTGGTCATTGTCGGCGACCTCCTTGGCACCGGAGCAGCCCAGGAGCGCAGTGTCGTGGGCGAGACCCCGAACCTGGCGGCAAGGCTCCAGGCTCTGGCGGAGCCTGGTACCGTGGTGATCGCACCCAGTACCCACCAGCTCGTGGGCCAACGCTTCGAGTGCCGGGATGCTGGCGCGGTGCTCCTCAAAGGCTTCAGTCAACCTGTCCAGGCCTGGGAGGTCGCGGCCGAAAAGGCAATCGACAGTCGCTTCGAAGCCCTGCGCTTTGACCAGGCCCTGCTGGTGGGGCGCGAAGAGGAAATGGAGCTGCTGCTGAGAAGCTGGCAGCAGGCCCAGGATGGCCAGGGGCAGGTTGTTCTCATCTCCGGGGAGCCCGGCATCGGCAAGTCCCGGCTCGCCGCTAGCCTGCGGGAGCACATCACAGGCACTCCCCACACCGAGCTGAGCTATTTCTGCTCGCCCCGCCACAGCGCCAGCGCCCTCAACCCTGTCATCAATCAGCTGCAACGGGCGGCCCACTTTCAGCCGGGCGACACGAGCGAGCAAAGATTGGACAAGCTGGAGGCGCTGCTGGCGCGAACGGACACGCCGGTCGAGGATCAAGGCCTGCTGGCCGACCTGATCTCGCTGCCGAGCGACAACCGGTTTCCGAGCCTCTCTCTGAGCCCGCAGGCCCGGAAGGAGCGAACCCTCGCCGCCCTCATGCGGCAGATTCAGATCGCGAGCCGTTCTGTCACGATTCTGATGGTGTGGGAGGATGTCCACTGGATCGATCCCACCTCGATGGAGCTGCTCCATCTGATCGTCGACCGTGTTCAAGCCCTGCCAATCCTGCTGGTGGCGACCTTCCGTCCTGAGTTCTCACCGCCGTGGGCCGAACGCCCGCACGTCACCACAATGGCGCTCGATCGCCTGAACGATGAACGCAGTGCCATGATCGCCGCCCGCACGGCCGGCAAACGCCTTCCCTCGGAGATCCTCGGTCAAATCGCAACCCGCGCCGAGGGTGTCCCACTGTTTGTGGAGGAACTCACGAAGGCGGTTCTGGAACGCGGCTCAATGCGGGACGGTGGCGATCACTTCGTCCTGGATAAGCCCCTGCTAGCCGGCGCCATTCCGGTCACCCTCAATGATGTGCTGATGGCCCGGCTGGATCGCAGCCCTGGCGTCAAGGAGATCGCCCAGACCGCATCAGCCATCGGCCGGGAATTTTCGTATGAGATGATCCGTGCGGTCTCCGCTCAGGAGGATGGATCTTTGCAGGCATCCCTCGATCAACTGACCCAAGGAGGTCTGCTCCTCCAACGGGGTGTGCCACCATGGGCGGTCTACGCGTTCAAACACGCTCTGGTGCAGGATGTGAGTTATTCGAGTCTTCTGCGGGACCGCCGCCAGCATCTCCACACCCGGATCGCCCATGAGCTTCTTCGTGAACATCCTGGAGGAGCCCGCCCCGAGACGATCGCGCATCATTGCACCGAAGGGGGCTTGCTCGCGCAGGCGGTCCAGTCCTGGCGCGAGGCGGGCGATCAGGCCGTCCGGCAGTATGCCAATCAGGAGGCAATTGCCCATTACCGGAAAGGCCTGACCGTACTCGAGCAGCTCCCACCCGCGGCGGCCAGAGACGAGGTGGAGCTTGGCCTCCTCATGGCTCTGGGTCCTGTGCTGATGATGGTCCTGCCGAATTGGTCACCCGAGGTGAAACGCATTTACGACCGGGCGCGCGAAGTTGCGCGGAAGCATGAGCGATCAAGAGATCTGTTTGTGGTCCTCTGGGGCAACTGGTTGGTCGCGTATGCGTGGGGGCAGCGCCAACTCGCGCAGCAACTCGTTCTGGAGCTTTATCGCTTGGCCGACGACCTGAAGGACCCTGGATACCGGCTCCAGGCCCAGCATGCCGAGTATCCGATGGCGTTCTTCGAGGGGAAGTTCGCCAGAGCCCTCGAGCTGACCCAGTCCAACCTGGATCTGTACGATGACGAGGCACACCGTGACCATGCGTTGATCTTCGCCGGCCACGATCCCGGTGTCTGTGCCTCGTGCTTAAACAGCCTTGCCCTGCTGATGGTCGGCAAACCGGATCAGGCGCTGCAAGGGGCTGATCGATCATTGGCCCTCGCGCACAAGCGATCGCATCCACCGACCCTGGCCCATGCCCTGAGATACACCGGCGACCTTTACCACCTCGTCCGGAGCCATGATGCCCTCCTGCGCAACGCCGACGCTGTCTTCGCTTTGCCGGAAGAGCAGCGGTCAGCGGCGATTGCCGCAAATGCCCGAATGCTCCTGGGGCTAGGATTGATCCTGCGTGGGGAAATCCGGGACGGAAGCCGTGAACTCCAGCAGGGTTTAACCGCGTGGCGGGCGAGTGGGGAAACGATCATGAGCCCCTACCAGCTTTGCCGCACCGCGGAGGGGTTCCTCATGGCTGGTGATCACAACGCGGCACAGGCTCTGCTGGAGGAGGCTTTCACCTCGCAGGAGCACTCCGGCGAGTATTGGGTCCATGCCGAGTTGCTGCGCCTGAGAGGCGAACTCCAGGCCATGGAGCACAGAGCCGAGCAGGCAGAACAGGATTTTTGCGAGGCGCTCGCCGTGGCACGAGACCAGGGTGCCAGATGGTTCGAACTGCGAGCCGCAACTCGACTCGCCCGCCACTGGCTCGGACAGGGCCGAGGCCAAGCGGCTCATGACCTGCTGAGCCCCGTTCTTGACAGCTTCACCGAAGGATTGGGCACGTTTGATTTCCAAGCCGCCAAAGCCCTGCTCGCCCTCTGTCAGGTGGATGGAGAAAGATGATCCTCAAAGAACACCCACATGAGGTGTGGGTTCGGCCCGAGCGCAAGGATGACCTTCAACGTCCGCACCGGGTCAAACTCGGCTGTTTAAGCGCGGCCGTGACAAGGTCTGCTCTTCACCCCTGACCTGCCCTACCTTCACCGGCTGCCACCGTGAGTGAATGCCCATTGGGCAGCCAGCAGTCTCCCACACCTGCTCCGGTTATAGGGGTGGAACAAGAGCAGCAATTCTTGTTCTGCCCCCTTAGCGTGCTCGCCAACGCAGTCCAACTGCGAATTGTGCGCCCGCGAACGTGTTTTGACAGCGAGGCGGATCGAGCGTGAACTAACCGATGCATGTGCACCCCGCACATGGATCAGGGAGGAGGTTCCCATGGAAAGTGTCAATCGCCGGTCGGCTCTTTTCCTCGGTGTTGCCCTGGCTCCGGTCGTAGGCCTGTCGCGTCCGGCAGCGGCGGCCTCGATGTATGGTCCGGATGCCGGCAAGGAGATCCTGCCCGGCATCCGCCAGGTCGATCTCGGCAAGTGGCCGATCGACATCGGGGCGTACAAGATGGCGGTGGTCACCGACTACGTCTTCGCCCCAGGCTCCGGGTTTCCCGACGAGGCCATGAAGAACGACATGATCTGCCAGATCATGGAGGGCGAGGTCTGGGTCAAGCAGGGGGATAAGACGTACACGGCCAAGGCCGGCCACGTCTTTGCCTGCGCCAAGGACTCGTTCGAGGAGGACAAGAACCAGAGCAACGCGACGGCAGTCATGCGCGTCATCGACCTGATGCCCGCCTGATCCAGGTGTGATAGGGCGCCAGCGGGCGAACGATCATCCCTGCTGGCGCCGGCGGCGATCACGCGAGATCACAGCCGATGCAGCCGCGACGGTTCAGAGCCGAGACGCCTCAGATAAGCGATTGGTTGCCTTCCGGGGGATCAGGCGTAAAATTCCTTCGACGATGCAGGCCTGCAGGGCTCGGTCCGGTGCCGAGCTGGCCCCGGCTTCCTCTATGTCGCGGTGGTGTCGATCGCGAGGTTGCCCGCAGCGATATGGGCCGGATGCACGCTGGAGATGAGCGTCATGCGGTCTCCATGGACTTCCGTACTTGCTCTCAGTTTCTGTCTCGGGGTCGCTGGCGGCCAAGGAAATGCAGAGTCGCTTCATGACGCCGCACGGACAGGCAATGTGGATCAGCTCAGACAACTCATTGCCGATACTGTTCTCTAATGGGTCAAGGGGCAGCTCTCCGATCCTGAGCGATATGCGATGCCTAAGGGTGTCTGCGTTCTCTACGTGCTCCAGGGCACTTGATGGGGTCAGCTGGAGTGGAGC
>NZ_JBVVAK010000263.1:0-6814 GCF_055792825.1 Microvirga sp. GN3 | reverse complement strand
CGTCGCTCAGACTATCCAGGAACCAGCCCTCGTCCGGATCCGGGTCGTCCGGATTAAGGTCCGCATTCAGACTCTCGACAAGGAACCGGGCGAGGCGATCGTTGATCCGCGTGCCATCATCTTCGCCAGGGATAAGCCGGGGCTCGCCTCGCGGATCCCGGATGACGTGCTGCCGGTCACGGCCGGGGCGGGCGAGGAACAGCGTCCACTGTGACGACGGGTTCATGGCCTTCTCCTTTCGTCATTGGACGGCCGCGGAGGTCCAGGATCATCCCCGGCCGACCGAGAAAGTGACGGCGCATCACTGTGCTCCTGCGCCCCTGGACCTGCTTAGGTTTTGGTTCACAGAGTCAAGAACGAGTTCTGAGCCTTTGCGAGCAATCGCTGGTGACAATTCTCGTTCTTGTCCCCGTTCTCCACGAGATTCACAGGGATTGACCTCTCTTCAGAACCCTGATGACCAGAAAGAGCAGGCTCGCCCCACGACCATCTCCACTTCGGTCCAGACTGTGCGACTCCGGCGGCCCCCGATTGAACCCAGACGGGTCGGACAACGCTAGTCTGGGCTGATCTCAGTCGATCCAGGCGGCGTGACTTCGATGCCGATTGGGCATTTCCCGACGGAGATGATCCGCATGGTGTGTCCCAGCGGCAAGGTCACTTCTTGGGTTGTCACGGTCTGCGGAGAAGGCGCGCTGTAGAGAACGAATGCCTTGCGCTTGGCTTCGAGCTCCTGCTGCCAGAAGACATAGAACTCCCGGCCGACCAGGACCTTCTTGCTGGCCAGCAACGGCCTCATCCGGGAGCTGAGCGGCGCGTCGTCGACCCGGAAGCCCGTCGCTTTGAGCTGGATGAGCAGAAAGGCAGCATTGCGTTTGGGTCGGCCCAAGCCGGGTGATCTGAATCACGCTGCCATCCGCGGAGCCCCACGGCGCCTGCTGGACTGGTTCTGCTTTGCCCCTGGTCGTGGGAGCGCCCCGACCAGAAGGACAAGATTCTGCGCAACCTCCTCGCACGCAGGTCGCAGCTTGGGATCAGCCATTACTGAATGGAACCGCATCCTATAGATATGCTCAAGAAGGGAACAGGCATTCACCAAGTCGTCCGCCATCTCGTAATAGGACGAGTTCTCGATGAGGAATGTCCGGCATCGCTGCACGCTGCGCCGAAGATCATGATGCGCAGCATCCAGGTCCTCGGTGCGCAAACCACGTCCACTCAGCGCATCTGACACACTAATGTTGAATCCATCTGACAGCATTCGGGCGACATGAATGAGAGCATCGCCACAGGCCCGAGCCTTCTCATTTCCCTGCTTGTCCAGCCGAATTCGAACAGAGATCAACGTAGATTTGGCTCGTGCCAAATCATCCTCGACAACGTCGCACGCGCGACGATCCGTCCACCAATTGCACATGCGATTTTCTGGGAATCACTCTGGAGGTTGAAGATCCAGGAATTGGAGTGTTTGCCACCGGATGCAAGCAAGAACGACTATCAAATCGACCTCTGCGACACCATGATCAAGCTCGCTTGAATGTGGCCTAAGCAGTTGCTTGTGTCTCTAATGACTTGTCCGGCAATGAAGCCCTTCAATTAAGTTGACGGTGTCTTCCGACGGTATCTCGATTAATGTGACTATGCCCCTGTGAGAGGGCCCTGCCATGGCACCGGCTACGAACTTCCTGTAAAGATTCTTATTCAGCCGCTTCGCTGGTTTTGTCGCGGATCCGGATCAAGGGCGAGAAAGAAACAGGTCCGTCGTGTCACACTCATGCGGTGAGCAGGTAAACTGCTCGACCGCCGGCGTCTGCCGTTTGCAGACCGAGATCGCCTGTTGCCTGTGCATTTGGTGGGTCATGGCAGTGCCGCCCAAGATCACGCGGGTCATCATAACGGACTAGGATCAAAGCATCGGCCGAACATGCTCAGGCGGATTGAGCGTACTTGCCCGTCATTGCCTCAATTGCCTCAAAGCTCCTTGTGAGCGTTCGCCATAGGTTGCCGATCTCCTCCGATCCGGACGACCTGGAACTGAACTCGTTAACACCGGCGCCGTGGGCCAGGGGGAGCGACAGTTCAGGGCTATGAGTAATCTGACCGCCCCATGTCGGAACATCGAGCGCCTGCATCGCCCCTCGTGCATCCGTCACCATCGGGTCATCCGAGCCATTCTTGGCCGGCGCGGCGTTGATCACCACCGCATATGGCTTTTTCAGGTCACGGCAGATCTGGATCGTTGCCTGCACCGCGTCGACATCGAACAGCCCCGGACGCATTGGGATCACGACAAGATCGGCGTGCCAGATCGCCTCGGCCACTGCGGTTTCGGCATTGGGCGGCGTGTCGATCAAGACCCATTCGATCCGATCGCGCCGCGCCTTCGCCAATGTGGCCGCGAGATGCTTGGTGCCGACGTGGAGCGAAAGATCCCCCGCGCCCCGAACCTCGTGCCAAAGAGCTAAGGATCCCTGAGGGTCTGCATCAATCAGGAGCGTCGGCCGAGAATGCTCGGCCATATAGCTCCCCAAATGCGCAGCAAGGGTGCTCTTTCCAGAACCGCCCTTGCGGGAAGCAAAAACCAAAACATTCATGCCAGTTCTCCCAATCTGGGCAAATCGATTGTGATCGCGATTACGAGGCCGTAATTGCGTTGGAACGCGTACCGAAACCAAACGAGGCGCATGAGCGCGCCCCGCTTGTTGTCGTGGAAAGACCTGCTCGCTGTCCCAGATCGATCAGGCAATGCATAGTCGCGCGCGTATGGTTAACAGAAGATTGATTCCGGCCACGGATTGATGATCTCATTCCATAACCGCGTATCCAGTATTCTGTGTCCCTGAGGCGCTCACGACCAGCCAGGAGATCCGCCGACATACGGACAAAGGCCCGTCAGTGGCAGTCTAGAATCTAGTTCAAATATCCAGAAACGCCGGTGGTTTCGTTAAGAGTTCTTAACCACATCGAACCAGCGGTTCTCGAATCATAAAGCCGGATCGCGAATCGAACTTCGGTGCGAATACTAGGCGATCTCGAATTCAGTGCGTAACTTCTAATCGCCCGGAACCGGGCTTTTACATGCGAATTGATTCGGCCTTTTCAGCTAAATGATTCTGCGCAAAGAAGTTTCCCACCGCTGAATCGATCTATTGTGAATGGATTCTTGACGCGCGACTCCACAGCCAACTCAGAATCGGGCATCTCTCGATATGGCACGAGTGTAACGGGTGGATGCCATGCCTGACGCCAAGCAAGCCGAGCGCGTTCAACGCTTCCGCAAATCTCGCCGGGAACGGGGCGATCGGGAATTGAACGTCTGGATACCTGGGCTTCTCGGGGCTGCGATCGACCAAGCTGTTGAGAGCGGCCGGTTCAAGACACGCCAGGAGGTCATCACCCATGCGCTCGAGACCATGTTCGCCCAGAAGGATCGAAATGTCGTGACGTAAACCAGGCAAAGCAAAAGGCCCACGAAGCTGGAAACTTCGAGGGCCTTTGGAGAACCACCGAGGGGTGGTCATAAGCGATTGATTTGCACCTTCCTTATGACATCCCGACAAACTGACTGTCAAGAGCATCGGTTTCGGTGAGCGCTCCCGTTTTGCCCTCAACATGGAGGGTACGATGCAGCCTGCATCGTCAGGAGGCCGGCGGCTGAGACATGCTGCTCTGGCCGCGAGAGAACTTGCGCTCGAAGCCGGGCGCACGGTGACGCGAAAAGAACTATCTGCGGCAGCTCGTGAGGCTGCCAAGGCCCTGGAATTGCGGAACGGGCCCCGATCGGTCCTGTCCGAGCTGGTCGCCTGCTGGGGTGAGCAGGAATGGGAGCGGCTACTGGTCTGGCCGTCCAACGACTACTTGGTTACTCGGACCGGGTTGTCCGAGAGGGGGATCCGCAAGGCATTCCGTGTCCTCATCGATCAGCAACTGATTATCCCCAAGGAATCTCCCAACGGGAAGCGCTACGCCGTCAAAGACTTAGCTGGCGAGATTGTCGACGCCTTTGGTTTCGACCTGACCCCCGTCTATGCCAGGCGAGGGGAGTGGGCCGAGCGTCTGATCGAGCAGAAGCAGGCCCGGGAAGCCCGCAAGCGCACTTTCGACGAGATTACG
Source organism: Microvirga sp. GN3 (assembly GCF_055792825.1). Taxonomy (NCBI): domain Bacteria; kingdom Pseudomonadati; phylum Pseudomonadota; class Alphaproteobacteria; order Hyphomicrobiales; family Methylobacteriaceae; genus Microvirga; species Microvirga sp. GN3. The sequence goes on along the minus strand of NZ_JBVVAK010000263.1, from coordinate 2,701 downwards.
ATCGCCAGACGAGCCGCCCAGGAGGCGCTCGGGAGCCTGTCACGGGAGTACCCTGATCTCGATCGCTCCGACCTTGAGGAGCGGCTGAGAGGGCTGCTGGCCCGGACTCCGTTGCGCAGCACGAAGGCCATGCCGATCGACATTCTCGACGAGTGGAAATCCCTCAGGAGTGCGTGTGAGGAATCTTATTATCGAGCAGGCTATGGCGGAACTACGTGCCGTCACACTAATAACAACAACGGATCTCCTAGTGAGACTTGTAACAAGGGCTTTCCGAAGAAAGCTGAGGCGGTTCTTCATACCGAACAAACCTCGGAGCACCTATCACCGGAATTGATCCTTGAGGCATGCCCCACCCTTAGCGACTACGGCCAGCCCATTCGGGATCTGGCAGACATTGTGTCGGCTGGCCGCTATTTGCGAGCATCCCTCGGGGCGCATGAAAGCGCTTGGGCTGAAGCCGTTGAGGACATCGGCACCACCAGGGCGGCCATCGCGGTGATCTACGTCCTGCAACTCTACGAGGACGACGTCGCCAAAAACGGCGGGGAGAGCCGGATCAAGAACCCTGGCGGCTACTTCCGCGCGCTCACCCGCATGGTGAAAGCCGGCAAGATCGATCTCGCCGTCGAGCTTCTGGCCATGAGGAGGCGAAGAATGTCATAGGAAGAGAGTTCGTGCGCGGCGCGATGACGGATTGGCCAGTGTGCTTCGGCTCAGAGAGCAGCGGTGGTAGGGTGCATCACGAACGTGAATCGTTGGTGCTGAATGGATTCAGGACTTTGATTGGACCTCGTCGAGGTGCCTGCGCGACACTGGCGCATGGCTCAAGACACGATCCAATTTCTGGTCCTGCACAGGTGCGATCCAAGCTGCAATATGGCTCGCTACTATGTCCTTTCGATTGAGCCTAGCCTGTTTGGGGATGCGACCCTGATCCGGGAATGGGGCCGTCTGGGTCGATCAGGCTAGCGCAGGGTCGAACTTTATGAAACCCAGTCATGTGCAAGGGAAGCTCTTGAGACCTGGCTCGAGCGAAAGTGCCGACGTGGCTACGCGCTCAGAGACGGGTAGGAGGATTGCTGTGACCGATGCAGAGAGGGGCGCGATTTCGTACGCTGAAGTCAAAGCTACGGAGGCTGACCGATTGTGCCGTAGCTTTGCTGAGTCGATTCGGTGATAACGAGAACCTTCAATCGGATATTGGTGGAATTATCCTTCACCTCAGCTCATCGCAACGATTGCCCTTAAGAGAATTGGCCGCGATCAGCCGTGATGCTAGACTCTCGTCCATGACACAGATGGCCGACGAGATCCGCACCCTCATTGCAGATCTTTATGATGATCCTGAGGACTTTCTGAAGAGACCTCACCAGTGGTTCGGCGGACGTTCGCCGGACGAGCTCATGGCGACTGAGGCAGGCCAGTTCCTGCTCCTGAAAGCTCCTTCGCGGAGAAGACCACATGCTGCCCGTTGAAGGGGATCCAGACTTTCAATCCAGCCTCGATCACGCCATCGACCAGGAAGTCTCCCGCCTTGAGGAGCAAATTGAGCAGCTTAAGTCTCTCAAAGGATCTGGGCCGGAGATCACCCCTTTCATGGAGAGGGTGCAAGAGGTCTTCGGTGAGCGGAGTGTGATCTGGTTGATCAGGCCCAATCAGGTTCTTCAGGCCATCCCTCTCGATCTGATCAGGCAGGGTAAGACGGACCGCATCCTCCGGCTTCTCGGCCAGATCGAACACGGAATACCCCCATGAATGCAGAAAGAGAGCCAGCTCATGAGGCCGTTTTCGGCAGCCCTGAGTGGACGGCGGCATTCAAGGATGCCGTCAAGCAGGCCATATCAGAGGCCGTTGAGGAGCACCTCAGGGCAGGCAACCCCGTGTACTTCACGGACGATGAAGGGAACATCTGTGAGATGTCACCGGACAGAAAGGTCCGAAATCTCTCCCGTGCGGAAGTTGAGCAGATCATCTCCCAATAACCGATGTTTCGAATGAGACAGAATGTCGAGATGCTAATCCGGCGCGAACACCGAGATCTTCCTAGTCACTCGGCCCCATAGCCTCGTGCAATGTCCATGACATCCCTGATGCGACCTTCCATGAGGGCTTCAAGAGGGGCACGCCCATCGAGTGCATCGTCTGCGACCAGGAGCCATTCGAGACGCATCCAGTCGGATCGGAGTGGCATTGCCTCCAGGCTGGCAGCAAGACCTTCGACAATCCCATCAGATGTGAACTGGCAGGCTGGGTAGCCGTATCTGCCTTCACTCCGTACCGCGATCAGCGCTCCTGCTTTGTGTTGATCCTCGACTGCTTCCTCAGAAACATTGAGGAGTGATGCAACCTCCGGAAGCGTGTACAGGCCACCAGCCATTGCAACCAGTTCCGTCTTCCGGGCAAGTCCTGCATCTGTGAGGGTCTGTGTTTCGGATCGCATCAGTTTCACCTCGGAGTGTGGGCCGCAGCTTTAATTGGAAGGTAGCCCGAACGACTTGGCATGTCTGGATACGCTTATAATTACCCTTAAGACTGGTGGAGTGTCCGTCTCCACGCAGCCCATATTGTCAACTTCTAGAGCATCGGACTGAAAGGTAGATTCAAGAGGTTTCGGTCCGGTCTGAAGTGCGATTCCCTTCTGAGAACAGGAGGTGGATCATGACCCAGATGGACCGGCCGTGCGTCGCAAGAGACTTTC
>NZ_JBVVAK010000262.1:0-7043 GCF_055792825.1 Microvirga sp. GN3 | reverse complement strand
TCCACCTGCCGCAGTTTCGCGACGATGTCCTCGGCCGTGTGTCTCTTCTTGCTCATTCGCTTGTCCTCCATTCGGCTTGAAAGCCATACATCAGGGAGGACCACTTCTCAGGGGGCAGGCCACTGCACCCGAGACGCTGGCGTCGTCATGGTCGAGATTAGCCCCAACCTCTTCGTGGAAGAGAGCATGGCTGAACGTCTTGGACTATTGTGGTAGCCCACTCGCCTCATTGCTTTCGAGGCGCGCGCTGCGGCTGTGTTGCACGGATCGGTTGGTGGACGCACTGAGCCCACCCCAAGCCTTTGCTTAAGCGACGCGGACGGACTTCGGGCGTCCAAGCTCAAGCATGCGGTTTAGGGCCTGAATGGCGATGGCGACCTCCGTCGTGCGACGCCGGTCCGTCCGCGAACGCACTGCATCTCCGATCACTCGTTTAAGCCGGCCGAGAGCTGACTCCACGAGGGCACGACGCGTGTACCCGGATGCCTTCTGCCAACCCATGCGTCCATGTTCGGCGATGCTTTGGAGATGCCGGTCGCGCTGGGTTGGAGCGGTCTCCCCATTCTCGCTCAGCACTGCCGTTGATCGGAGTGGAACGATGACTTCAGCATCAGGATGGTGCTTGCCGACGGTGCCGTAGACACCCGCTTGACCGTAGGCTCCATCACCGGTGAAGGACGCAAGTGGATCTCGACCAGCCACTCACCAGGTCCACAGAGCCACAGGCCTGTGCTGTCGACCAGCAGGTGAAAAGGCCCTCCGGAGCTCGGGCATGGCTTTGGCATCTCCAGAGTTTCGGCCCGGCGGCTCAGGGTTGAGTGATCCGGCACCGCCAGATCCAGACCAAGGAGTTGGAGGATCGAGCCAATCAGGCCTTCGGTCTGACGGAGCGCCAGCCGAAACACCGCCCGCAGGGTCAGCGCTGTCCTGATGGCCAGAGCGGAATAGTGCGGCTGACCGCCTCGTGTCGTGCGGGGCTCGACGCGCCAGGTGGCAATCGCCTCGTCAGAGAACCAGACGATGAGACTTCCCCGTTGGCGCAGGGCGGCATCGTATTCGGACCAGTTCGTCACCCGGTGCCGCTGTCTCGGAATGCGGTGTCGGCGAGCGGCATTGGTCTTGAACGGCACGGTAGAAATCCGAGATCAGGAGGGCACAGCCTTCCTATGACACCCAGATCAAGGCACCAACCCGCCCATTTGTGCAACAAGTTGCCTCGCAGGATCAGGAGGCGCCGAGGGTCGTCGCATCATCATTCGGAAGGATTGAGTGCCGAGAACCGGTCAGGAACAGGAAACGGGTGCAGCAGCTTGGATGCGAAGGCTGACCGTGGATTTCGGAACTGATCCTTTGCGACCAGCCAAGCTCGCCGAGAGAATTGGGAATCACCCGAACACGAATTGCGTGCTCAATCCTTCGGGGCGGTGTTCAGCCAGCGGAATTTTCGGCCATTCGGCGCGAGCCAGTTGGTACCAGCTTGGTACCGGCTCTGATCGGGAACTAAGGGAAAGGCCGGAAAAGGCCTTGGGCCTATGGTAGCGGAGGTCCGTTTCAGCCAATCCCCCCGACACGCGATAGCCTTGTTTTCCTTCAGATCGGACAGATAGGACGAGCAGGATACCCATGGCTTTAGTCAGGAGCAGGCCCCTACTCACGAGCCACACTCCTCCACAACCACACGCGGATCACCCGCACAGCAGTCCTCCATGAGGAATCGGATGAGATCGCGCAGGGCCGAGTAGCCCGCGCTGTAGATGATCGACCGAGCCTCCCGTCTGGCTTGGATCAGCCCAGCACGTTCCAAGTGCGACAGGTGAAACGAGATGTTCGAGGGCGAGACCCCAACCTTCTCGGCAATTGCTCCTGCTGCCATTCCTTCAGGTCCAGCCTGCACAAGCAGGCGCAGCACCCGCAGGCGGGTCTCCTGAGCCAGTGATCCGAACGCATTGATGGCTTGACGCTCATCCATATTTCAATAAACCTTGAAATGTTGAAATGGAGGATAGCGCACCATGACCGCGCTTGCCAGTGCCCCAATCTCTGCAACGACCCAGCCAGTTGCTATGACTATCTCGGACCCTTCAACCGAGGCTTTCCTCGACAGCCTTCGGCCCCATGGAGCACTCCCGCTCGTGATCGCCTACGCCAGTCGCGAGACGAGGGCGGGCTACCACGTCACAGAAATCAAAGCAGGCCGCTTCTCGGGCCTGGACTGCGGGGCCAACCCGGAGGCTTGGACCGAGACCTTCATCCAGGTCTGGGACGTTCCTGGTGAGCCACAGAGCCGGATGATGACGGTCGGCAAGTTCCTCGCCATCATGGACAAGGTGACCCGTGACGTTGGCCTTGATCCCGACTCGCGCCTCACCTTCGAATGCGGTGACGATCTGGGTGTGATCGGTCTTTACGCGGTCGATGGCGTCGCCGTTGAACTGGAACGAGTTCTGGTCTCGCTCGCCCCACGTCACGCATCGTGCAAACCTCGGGATCGCTGGTTTGAAGACAACGGGATCGAGAAGCCAGTGCGCCTGACTGAAGGTGATGCACTCACTGAGAAGGCCATCCGGGACGCTGTGTCAGGATGCTGTTCGACCGGGAAGTCTCCCTCAAACGCCAAGTGCTGTTAGAGGCTGTCATGACTGAGCGAACCTACAATGTTCTCTTTCTCTGCACCGGCAATACCGCTCGCTCGATCCTCGCTGAGGGCATCCTGCGCAAGGACGGGGCTGGACGCTTCAACGCATTCTCGGCGGGGAGCCAACCGAAAGGCACCGTGAACCCGCTCGCCATCAACGTGCTCGGGGCTCACGACTACCCCACGGACGGCTTCCGCTCGAAAAACTGGGATGAATATGCCCAGCCGAATGCGCCCGCGATGGATTTCGTGATCACCGTCTGTGACAGCGCCGCTGGGGAGGCTTGCCCGATCTGGCTGGGGCATCCTTCGGTGGCCCACTGGGGAATCGAAGACCCTGCGGCAGTCCAGGGCTCCGACATGGACAAGGAGCGGGCCTTCGAGCAGGCTTTCCGGTTCCTCAAGAACCGGATCGGCACCTTCCTCAACCTCCCGCTGGCAAGCCTGGATCAGTTCGCGATTGGAACTCGTCTGCACGAGATCGGCCATCTGGAAGGCGCGAGCACTGGCGCAACAGCCGACACCGCCCCGAAGTCCAAATGACGTTCTCTCTCGCGAAGCGGGTGACGGCGGAAGCCCTTGGAACGGGGTTCCTCGTCGCAACCGTGGTGGGCTCGGGCATCATGGCGGACAAGTTGGCAGGCGGGAACACGGCTCTCGCCCTCCTGGGAAACACGTTGCCAACGGGAGCCATCCTGGTTGTTCTGATCCTGGCACTGGCCCGTGTCTCGGGAGCGCACTTCAATCCTGCGGTATCCCTGGTCGAAAGCGTAATGGGCGGGCTGCGATGGCGGGAGTTCGCTCTCTACGTCGTGGCGCAGGTCATTGGCGGTTGTCTTGGGACGCTCACAGCACACGGCATGTTCGATCTGGCCCTCGTCCAGGCATCCACCACCGTGCGGACTGGTACAGCGCAATGGCTGGCTGAGTTTGTGGCGACCTTCGGGCTGTTGATGACGATCCTCGCCGTGGTGAGGTTTCGGATTAAGGCCATCCCCTATGCGGTCGGACTCTACATCACAGCCGCCTACTGGTTCACGTCCTCGGCCTCATTTGCCAATCCGGCAGTGACCATCGCGCGGGCGCTCACGGCCACGTTCGCAGGAATCGCCCTTGCTGACGTACCCGCATTCATCCTGGCCCAACTGCTCGGTGCTCTGGCTGCTATGGTGCTGATGAAATGGCTACTTGCCCCTGATGAGCGTAATCCGCGAGTGGCTAAGCAATCATAGGCTTGATTGGGCACTGTTTCGTGGTTAATTAAACCTTATGACACCTGTCCTCAGCCTGCACCGCTGTTCTTGTCTTGTTCTCAGCGAGGCTGCTCTATCTACGGCTTCATGGTTGAACGGCTGTCGGATTTCCCGTGGGTGATCGTCCGTCGATTGCCCCCCGTGCCCTCACCGGAAGGGTCAGTACCGGCTGGCTGAGAAGTTCGGGCCGACATTCAGCTATGCGAGCTTCTCGATAAGATCGCCTTCGACTGCCCTCGTCAGAGCCTCCCATGGGAGCAGCCTCCGAACCAGTTCGATCTGAATTGCAAGGCTCGGTTCACCGACTTGGCGGTGCCAGCCGTCCTCCCCCTGATCTTCCTTGGTCGAGGCTGCTTGAGCTTGCCAGCCCTTGCCGGATGATTGACCTTGTCGGTCTGCCGACCAGAGGCGGCGAGTTGCTGTCATAGTATTCGGGGAACTGCGAAGAGCTTCGCTGGTACACTGCGTCATGCTGTTGCCGCATGGCAACAGCCACGAAAAAGGGCAGCCATGCTGCCCATTTGTGCTTGCCCAATGTTCAGGCATGAACTATCTTTTGCAATGCAACACAGCGATTGGCGTCGCAGTGTTGCTGCCCTTCTTGGGCGTTTCCTCCCTAAACTTCGGGCCGCTCCCTCGCGGCCTTTTTTCTTATGTGGCCTGTTCTAGCGAAAGTCGCAGGCGACCTGCAAGTAGACTTCCGGCTTACAACAGTGGTCCGTTCCCGCTGATGCGTCGCCACTTATCAATCACAGCACACCGCTTGTGTCTGTCTGAAAGCCGACAAATCGAGACTCCAGTCCTGCTATTTTTGACAAGTGGGTTGCCGCTTAGTTTTGCCGCCCGAAGAGGGCTGCAATCAATCCTCCGCGTCGGCGGACTTCCTGGCGCTCAAGCTGGACCAGAACCTGTTCTTGCTCAGCTTCTAGCTCGTGGGCGATCTCATCCAGAGCTTCAGCCGGGCTCAACCCTGTGTCCGGACCGGATTGATCGTTCCCCACCCCATCCTGTTCTGCGGTCGAGAGTATCTCAATCCGGCCAGGAAAGTCGTTCCGACACTCATACTGGACGTAATCGTGGAAATTGGGCCTGATCCGGTGTGGTTGATCGAGAAGGACCTCATTCCGGACTTCGAGCATGAAGAAGCGCCCTTCCGGAGTGGTCACATCGACCCGCCTGACCACTCCTTCGGAATAGCTCTTCCATGGACCGGAGGGATGGAAGTGAACGCGGACCTGATCCCCGACTGCAATCTCTGTTGTCACCACTTCAGACACTCACAGATGCTCCACCTCGTCGCGGCAGGCGCTGAGCGGCCCACATGGCCGCCTGGGTGCGATTAGACGCCCCGATCTTGCGCAGGATGGCTTTGACGTGGACCTTGATGGTGGCTTCGGTGATATCGAGCTTGCGGGCGATGAGCTTGTTGGGCGCGCCTTCTCTCAAGCAATGCAGGATTTCCATCTCCCGTGCTGAGAGCTTGCACGCCTTCAGATTAGACAGGATCGCCTCTGCCACGCGGTTGCCCTGGAACGGCTGGTTATTGGCTTGGGGAGCGCCAACCATGATATTGCGAAGGATGGCCGAGGGCACCACAGTCTCGCCGAGCATGACGAGTTCAAACGATTTGATCAGAACCTCGGGGGCACTGGCTGCTAAACAGAAACCATCCACGCCTGCCTCATGGCCCAGCCGCACGAAGTTGAGGTCATACGCATCCGCAAGAACAACGATGCGAGCCTCTGGAGCCTGATCTCGCACCTGTCTGACGATCTCAAGCACGCGACCGGTGTTCTGGCGGGCCTCGATCAGGACCAAGGCAGCCTCCGGAACTAAGTTTTGGAACCGTCTTGACCCAGCGACAGAAGCGGCCTCGGCAATGACAAAGGGGCTTCCCGATAGAATGTGTTGAAGCCCCGAACGCAGCAGGGAGTTATCACAGATTAGAACCGTTGGGACCGCTGTGGTCAGAATGGCGGACGGGGTGTCAGTGTCCGACGTGCGATCATGCACAAGCGTCAGCGTTTGCAAAGCCATCCGTTCCCCCTGTTTAACTTTCCCCATTAAGCAAATGTAAACAGGTCATTAGAGCTTCGTCTGTCGGAAACCCGACGAAAGTGATCAGCCGATAGTCTGAAGTGTTGCCGGTGGTTATTCCCCTCTCTAAACTCAGCAATACAGGACACAGACCAGCGATCTACGTCCATCTTATCTGAGAGATTGAGGCCACTGTCTGAGGATAGGCTATTGAAAGCTTGCTCACGCGCAGACTTCTGGTGCTTCCGTCCTACATTGGGGCGCAGTTTGCGTGCCAGAGATTGTTCGGGTTGTGATTTGAAACAGGTAGAAGCCGTTGTAGCGCACACCTGCACGGACTGCTCTTTCATGGAAGCCGGGTGGCGCAACATCCTGGCTGCGGAGAACGCGCTCAAATGACCATGCCTCCGCGTCGATAAAGCCGGGGATCGGACGGTCTTCTGGCACGGCGCAGAAGAGCTTGGGTCGCTGGTTGTTGCGGAAGAGGTTGTAGGCACACTCCCGCAGGACCGGACCGGCTGCCGCCGAGTCATGCATCATTGTCATGGCATTTCCCCTACCAACCGCGTGCGCTCAGTTCTTATGGAAAGCCTCGCGGTCTGTGCCAGCCCCATGCTGGGCCAATGTACGGTGGCAAGTTGGTCAATTCGGGCCGGTTTGTCTGTCGGATTCCCAACACACGCGAAGAGAAAGCTATATTTCTCCCCAAAACCGCAACCGAATACTCACGCTTGCACTTGTAAGAAAACTCAATTGGATGAGCAATGACGGTCCTCCAGCGGATTCCAGACCCTGAACGCTCTAGCTTTGCTTTTTCCATCTGAGCCCGCGACGCCAATCAAGAATTTGCGCAACCGGCAGACCGAGTGACGCGCCCATGAGCATGATCGCATTCTCAGGTCGGGTGACCCTCCGTATCTTCAATTCCGGGCGACTGTTCGACAGGAATTTGCTGATCCGGCATCTTTGCACTCTCGGTTGACTCGTGCTTTTCGTTCTGGTGGGCCGGGTTGCCGGTTCCGTGCTCCTGCACGCCACTGCGGCGGCGGCTGTTGACGCTCAGGTTCTCTAAGCCTGTATCCTCGTTCGTCTGCTTATTTCCTGCCATGGCCACCTCC
>NZ_JBVVAK010000261.1:0-7104 GCF_055792825.1 Microvirga sp. GN3 | reverse complement strand
GCAACCCGCACGCGCAGATCCAAGGAGAAGCTCTGGGTCATGATCCACCTCCTGTTCTCGGAAGGGAATCACACTTCAGTCCAGACCGAAACCTCTTGAATCTACCTTTCAGTCCGATGCTCTAATGCCATGATTGCAGATATGTGCTTGTTCAGCGTTGAGTCTTCTAGGCCCGCATCGATGGGGTCTCTGTCCTCTGAACGTCGAGGCCCATGTGTCTCTTGGCGGGCGACACCTTAAGCCGACGAAAGCGCTTAGCATGCGTAGGTTAGGTTCGTTCTGTGGGCTTAGTCGGACAAGTCCGCAAATCCCCCGTCTTCCCCGATTGGGGATATCGGGCTTCGTCCGGTCGGCCTCCGCGATAGCGTTTGCTCTTGCGGAGAGGTTCGAGTTGCCCGCGGGCAACTCTCAGGGTTCACGCGCGACCGCCCGTTCTTCAACAAATCGAATCCGTAATGTTGCCTTCGATTTCGGCCTGAATTGGAGCGTTGCAAGGGAACGCGCGAGACTTAGGGCCCCCCGACGAATAGATCCAGTACTTGATCCTCGACGGCTGCGATCCCGAGGTCCACATGGGCTCGCTTTATGTGCCCTCGATTAAGAAGAGTCTGTTTGGTGATGTAGCACTGATCCTCAAATGAGCCGGGATCACTATTGTCAGATGGCGCGGACCGAAGCCCCCAAACTTGGCTGCGCCGAAAGCAGAGGCGGGGCGACGTCACCCAGCTCGACTGAAGAAAGAGCTTTACCAGCGGACATCATAGTATCCGATCGACTACCTGCCTGGGTGCTGATCTTGCCTAGGTTCACTGTCCGTCCAGCACGAGGTTCAGGTGAGTGGCGGCACCCGATCATAGAGCATGAGGCACTATGAAACGCAGAGCCTTTATCCAATCCCTGCTGGTGTTACCCGCTGCCCCTCTTCCTTTGAGATCTCCATCTCTCAGCGAGGCACCGGGACGATGTCTTAGCCGGGCTTTGGCAGTGCCAGCCCAACCTTTCGCGCCCGGTCGAGTTGCTTCTTCACGGAGGAGGCTGACCATGTGAGGCCGCCACGCGGAGTGCGCTCCCGCATGCGCTCCAGCTGCGCGCCGATATCCCGCAGCGAGAGACTTGGGTCGGTCATGGCGATGCCGGCAATCAGCGTCATGAGGCGGTCCTTTGGGTTCTTGCGTGGGGCAGGGCGGAGGAGGGCAGGGTTCGCCATATGCTGTGAGACGAGCTTGCCGACAGCGCGGCGCAGCCGGGCCACAGTCCACGACTGCCCGCTGTCGGCAAGAACCCGAACGACATCGTCCCAAGGGTGCTGGGGGCGCATGCGCTGAACCGTCGGCATCCATTGGTCAGCACCGGTGATCAGCTCATCGAGATAGACCTTCTCCCGGGCGACGGCGATCTTTCGGATGGCCTCCGGCTGGCGTTCACGCATCCCCGGATTCCCGGGCTTCTTGCCTCGCGCCTTGGCAGCCTTGATGCCGGCCTTGGTGCGCTCCGAGATGAGAGAGCGCTCCAGCTGCGCGACCGCGCCAAGCACTTGCAGGGAGAACATGCCTTGCGGCGTCGAGGTGTCGATCGGATCCCGGATAGAGCGGAAATGGGCCTTCTTCGTCTCAAGGGCCTCGATCACCTCAAGAAGGTGGCCCACAGAGCGGGCTAAGCGGTCCAGACGTACAACGACCAGCACCTCTCCCGGCTTGATCTCGCGCATCAACCGTGCCAGCACTGGCCGCGCCCGGCTTGCCCCGGAGCCATGCTCCTGGTGGATTTCAGCACAGCCCGCGGCACGCAACTCGTCGAGTTGGGCATCGTGCACCTGATCCTCGGTGGACACGCGGGCGTAGCCAATCAGGCGCTTCCTGGAAGGGGAGGGGGGTATCATGCTGCGTTGGTCAGCTAAGCTCTGCAGAAAGCCCCAGTTGCGTAGCAGCCTGCCGCAACCGCCGATCCCGGGTCCACACCAGGGACCCTGACGTGAGCCTCGCCGCGGCCAGAAGGTGCGCATCGACAAAGCCAATCCCACGTCCGTAGAGTTGCTCCCGCTCAATCAATATCATGACCTCATCATCCCGGGCGACAATAGCCTGCGGCAGGTCTCTTAGGGACTCGAGCACAGCTCCGCGCTGGCGCAGGCTGCCCAGGGCAAGTTCACCCGTGACAAACGAATGCGCCAGTATATGCCCAGCCCCCAGGAGATCTGCCAACACAGCATCGCCACTCTTCAAGTGGTCGATCCACACCGAAGTATCGACAATGATCACTTGGGATCCGCCTGCCGGCGCGGGATTGGCTTAAGATCAGGCTCAGTGCCGCCTAGGCGGGCGAGCCTTCGGGCACTCTCCCGCTCTATCAAAGCCTTCAATGCTTCGCGAACCAAGGCCGACTTCTCCTGCAGGCCCGTGAGTGCCTGCGCTTTGGCAACGAGTTCGTCGTCGATAGCGATGGTTGTTCTCACAGCACTGTCTCCACTATAGGCATCAAAAATAACATCATGTGATGCCGACAACTATGCTGCTACACGGTTTGTTGCATCGCGACTAGGTTGCTGGGAATGAGATATACCCAGTCCCGTTGCATTATCTTTTGAAATCAACCGTACGATAGGAATTTAAGCTGAAACAGGATCCTGACCTAGCCGTAATTGTACACTTTTGCTTATCACTAGCAACGGACCGTTTGAAGACGTCTTTTAGGCCAATTCGTTAACCAGCCGGCGAGGGGAGGGCTTCTCTCAGACCGGCAAAAATGGCTTAAGAAACAAGGACTTCTATCTCCGTTCCGGGCCCGTATCAGCCGCTTTGAAGCTCCGGGACCGTTCGCCGGCAGCAGCGTTCTCACTCGCTGCGGCTGTCGTCTCGCCGAATGTCGACTTGGCTCACATCATGACGTATCGAAGCCTTGCTTCGCTTCTCTCTTCCAAGCTAAACCGTCGACGATCAATAACTTAGCATGAGGGCGCAAGCGTGGCTTTCGGGAGCAGGGCAGGGGACTTCGAGACGAGCGCCTGATCCCCCGCCCCTACGCGCTGCCGGAGCTGCCGTGGGAAGTGATCGCCGGACGGCCGGAGACGATCACGATCAGCATTCTCCGCTTTGATGCCCGGCTCGAGGCCTCGGGTCTCGCCGCCGGTTGGCAGTCGCGCTGCGATATGACCGAGGCGGTGCGGGCGGTCATCCTCGACGGCCACCTCGTCGATGTCGGCGACTTGGTGCTGCACGATGCCGGCATGGACGTGCGCCATCCCACCCGCGAGCTCACCCGCGCAGCCGCCGCTTTGCGCGCGCGGCGGACAGCCCTCGCAACCAAAGCCCCTTGGCCGCTGTCGATCGACGGGCTGACAGCCCTACGCGGCATCGGCGGAGTGGCGGGGGAGGAGCCGTTCCGAGCCAAGGGCAGACGGCCCAATCCAGATAGTGAGGAAGCTTACCCGCCCTTTGCCAACGATGCCGATCCGTGGGCTGCGCACATTGCCGAGATCGATGCTCTCTTGGACCGCACCAGCAAGGTGCTCGCCGGCGAGACCCCCTGCGCAAGAGCCGCTCGCACCTCGTCTAGGATCCGGATCCGGATCAGGATGAGGCGGAGGCCGAGGATCTGTGGCTCGACGTGGTCCAGCGCACCAGCCACTGGCCAGCCATGGCTGCGGCCGCGGTGGCTTGGCAGGCCTGGCTCGATCTCAACCTCTACACCCGCCTGCCCTGGCTCGGGCTGATCATGGCAGCATCCATCCTGCGAGCGCGAGGCCTGACGAACTACCTGCTGCCGCTCGCGGCTAGGTTCAAGCAGTCGAAGTTCCGGCCGCAGGGCCGGGAAGGGGCTCGCGAGAAGCTCGAGGGCTTCTGTCGAGTGCTCGAGGAGGCGCTGGCGATCGCCGCCAAGGATCTCGACCGGCTGATCCTCGCCCGCGAGCTGCTGATCCTCGCCCGCGAGCTGATGAGCCGAGTGACGGCGAAGACCCGCAGCAATTCCAAACTGCCGCAGCTGGTCGAGCTGTTCCTGTCGCGGCCGCTGGTGACGGGGCCACTCGCGGCCAAGCTGTTGCAGGTCACGCCCAAGGCCGTCGACCTCATGCTGGCGCAGCTCGGAGGTGCGCTGCCGCGCGAACTCACCGGTCGCACCCGCTAAGGGCATGGAACATCGTGTAAGGCATAGATCCTCCCTGCATCCTCAGCCCGTGAGTGCAAATGCATCCAAGTGAGATTTCACCCCGCCTGGATCAGCAGTTCTCAGGATATGGGGAGCTCGAGGGTCGTTCATTGAGGTCAGGCTCCATCGTTCCCATGTCTGGCGGTGATGAACGACATTGCTATCGAGCCTGAAGCGCTCCGCTCTCCCCCTCTGATTGCGGCCGACGGCTCGTTGCGGCGCGTCGGTGTCGAGATCGAATTCCTGGGCCCGAGCGCTCAGATTGCGGCCGAGGCCGTTGCGCAAGATCTGGGTGGAACCGGTGAACCGGTCGATCCGCATGCCTTCAAGGTCACCGGCAGCCGTCTTGGCGACCTGTTGATCGAAACTGACCTGCGGCATGTTCATCCTGACCGGCATCCGGAGCTCGGTCTGAGGCTGGATCGCCGCGTGGCGGCATGGCTCGGCACATTAGCCTCGCCTTTCGTCCCGCGGGAGCTGATCACCGCCCCGCTCCCCATCGCCCGGCTGCCGGAGGTGGACACGGTCGTCCATAGCTTGCAGGCTGCGGGGGCCTACGGTCGTGGGGCCGTGCTCTGGGACTCGCTCGGGCTCCACTTCAACATCGATCCACCGCGTCTTGATGCAGCCACAGTGACGGCCTTCCTCAAGGCCTTTCTCCTCGTCAGCGACCGTCTCCGAGAGGAGATTGCACATGGGAGCTTTCGTCATGCTCTCGCCCTTCCGCCGGATTACCCGCAAGCCTACAAGCAGCGCGTGCTCAACCCAGATTACTGGCCCGACCTAGCGCAGCTGACGACAGACTATCTCGCTGCGAACCCGACCCGGAGGCGGGCGCTCGATCTGCTGCCGCTGCTGGCCCACGTCGATGAGGAGCGGGTGCGCTCGGTTCTGCCGCATGAGAAGATCGGATCCCGGCCGGTGTTTCACTACCGGCTGCCGCAGGCCCATCTGAGCGATCCTGCCTGGAGCATCATGCCGGACTGGGAGCGCTGGCTGAGCGTGGAAAGGCTCGCGTCCGATCCGGTATCGCTGCGCATGATAGGCAAAACCATGCCAGCCTAATTTTTAGGTTTGCGGTTTCCGCTCCAGAAGTGTCGGTGCACCGCCCTGATCTGCCATCTCCAGCATCTTGAGCACCTCCCTGGGCACCGGAATGAGCAGGTCATTCCCCAAGCGATTTCGGAGGGCCGGTCCAATGTGTTCAATAATGTACCGTGGCGGTGGTCCGGCCGGAGGAGAGGCCCGCCGCCGCGAGCGTCACCGCCGTGCCTCGCAGCCTCGCATCGGCGGTTGCGCCACTCCTGTCCAGTTGGCTGCTGACGGTGTCACCGTTCGGCTGGCCGCTCGTTCTTGCTGGCACCCTGAAGGCGGCCTACGATCTGACGCTGCTGCGGCAGTTCTCGGCGATCAAGCCGCCGGAGGAACGCTGATGGGAAGCCGCCGACGGGCGATCGACAGCGAAATCCGGATCCTGTGCTGACAGGCCCACCATCGATCTCTACCCATCAGCTACTCCGCCTCGCGTGGCCAAACGCGGGAATAGCTTATGGGCGCACAGGCACTCGGTAAGAAGCCACTTGGGGTCGTCCGAAAGCTTACGCGAAGTGGAGTTGGCGATTTGTCCTTCCGCCTCGGTCGATTAAAAAGCTATCCCGGCAGTGACGGCAATTAGCACACCCACTGCTGTCAGCGCGGCGGCTGCACTCAGTGGTACGGCAACAGACTTCAGGTCCTCAAACATCTCACAGCATTCCAGTCGTGCAATCGTGTTGCTTAACAATGAGTAAATGCTGAAGGCTCAGCGTGGCCATACAATGGCACAGCGCTAGCGCTACGATCGGAATTTTGGGGTCGCCCATGCGAGAGGTACCCTCACTGGCAACGGACAGGTTTCCCTCGTACCTCCTCCCTCGCGTGGCTGCGCACAGACGCACAGAATAGCTCCCAGGCGCACACGTAGGATGGCATCGTCAGCTTAACGAGGTGGGATAGGTTGGCCTATCACCGGCCGTCGGATCAGAAGCCAGCGGCAACGCCAGTCACTCCGTTCCAAACCCGGAAGGCTTGAGCCCGAGACGTGCGATGCTCAGCGGCGTTGATGTTGGCGGGAGGGCGGAAGAAGTTGGCAACCTGCTCGTGGACCGAGAGGAAGCGCTGGGCCTGCCTTGCAGATTTGAAGCGTTTCATGACACGCTCCCGTCGTCGGGTCGACTGATGGCTGTTTTCGGCTCGGTTGTTTGAGCCCCGGTGCTGGCGATGTTCGATGCTGGGCATGATCTCGCACTTGGCCGCACCGTCGCGGGCCAGCTGGTCCGTGATCATCACACGTGGTGCGATGCCTTGCTTCTTGAGGAGTTTGCGCAGCAAGCGCCGGGCCGCTGTGGCATTCCGCCGGCTCTGGACGAGGATGTCGAGCACAGCCCCATGTCGGTCCACGCCGGCCACAACCAATGCTTCTGGCCGGCCATGCTGATCGCAACCTCATCGAGATGCCATTTGTCTCCGGCTGCCGGAAGACGGTGGCGGATCTGGTTGGCGAAACTCTGGCCGAACTTCAGCGCCCACTGCCGCACCGTCTCATGGCTGACCAGGATGCCTCGGGCGGCCAGCATCTCCTCAATCATGCGCAGGCTCCGCGGAAACCGGAAGTACAACTACACGGCACAGCTGATCACTTCAGGCGGAAAGCGGTGGCGAGCGTAGCGAACGTGACGGGTCTTCTTCATACCTCATTTATGCTTCGTCCTGGTCACTCACTGGTTAAATTGACGGTGCCTTTTCGCCTCATCTATTTTCTTGCCCCCTCGGGCTTGGCAATTTCCTGTTCCTCGGTACAGAGCTTGTATGGGGCTGTTTAAGTCAAGAGCTGATTCATCAGTTTTAGTTTTGGTCTGCGTGTCCTCCAGTTGAGTGGAACCTAGCGGAGGCGGGACATGCAACAACCCGAGGGGAGCTGGC
>NZ_JBVVAK010000260.1:0-7118 GCF_055792825.1 Microvirga sp. GN3 | reverse complement strand
CCGACGCTTCGCCGACATCCTCACGGTTGCCTGCGCACGGCTTGGGGCCGATATGGGTTGCTAGCCCTTCATCGTGGGGGACTTTCACCTCCTACTCCTTGCCGGTCTCCCGGCGCACTGACGTATCCATCCCGATGCGAATAATCTGGTCCACGGACGGTCTCCTGTGTTTGAGATCTGCAATGACCTCATTCTGGCACAGCGATGCCGTAAGGGGGCCGTCCACCCCAACAGCCCTGACCACGCGCTGGATCAACCCGAAGATTCTTCTTGCGTCACCAGGGGCGTCTACACATGGTTGATAATACCGCCGAGGTTTATTGCATAAACCTTGCGCGCTCCCCTATAGGACAGTGACCTCGCGGTACCGGCAACTGCCGCCAGCAACCCAAGCCCTTCGAGAGCAAGCAATGCCACCACTGATTCTGTGCGTCGAGGATGAGCCCCACATACGCGCCATAATCGTAGAGGAACTGCAGGAGGCAGGTTATGATGTTCTCCAAGCCAGTAACGGGGCCGATGCCCTCAGGGTTCTTACCAGTCACACCCCAGACCTCATTCTCTGTGATGTTGATATGCCCGGTCTCAGCGGCCTTGATGTTCTTCAGGAATTCCGCAGCCGCTTTCCCGATTTGAGTGACGTTCCGTTCGTTTTCCTGTCTGCCCTTGCAGACCGCGCGGATGTGATCGCCGGTAAACAAGCCGGCGCCGATGATTATCTGACCAAGCCCATCGATCTCGATGTTTTGCTGGCGACCCTCGAGGCGCGCCTCCGCCAAGTCGCGCGTATGCGCGATAAGGTCGAAAGTAAGCTTCCCGAGATAGAGGTCGCCTTCTCACAGCTGCATCGTGAAGGCACGCAGGGAGCTTTGTTGGGGGCAGCCGAGGTGCTCAATCAGATTGCACTGGGCATCATGCTGATTGGAGCTGATCGGAAAGTCGTCTTCGTCAACCAAACGGGCAGAGAAATTGTCAAACAGGCCGATGGCCTCGTGATCTCGACGGATGGTTCCCTACGCGGCTCCACACCTCAGCAAACACAGGCAATACGTGAACTGGTGGACCGAGCTCTGGGGGAAACACGCCAAACCTCCGATGGTCGGGAGAGAGCAGGAGAGGGAGCCCTTGCAGTGCCCCGAACCTCCGGACGCCGCTCCCTGGCATTGCTGATAACCCCGCTTCGGTCGACAGTGACAGGAGGTGACAGGGCGATGGCGTGTGTATTCCTCTCAGACCCTGAGCGTCGCCCGCGCCTGCCAGCAGACCTCGTGGCGCGGCTGTACGACCTGACGCCAGCAGAAGCACGACTTGCTCTTGCTCTAGCCGAAGGGCGGCGATTGGATGAGATTGCCGCGGCTTTCGGGATAACCCGGAACACGGTGACCTACACCTTGCGTAACCTGTTTCGAAAGACGCAAACGGATCGCCAGACGGATCTGATCAGTCTCTTCCTTGGAAGCCCTCTATCGTTCAGCGCACGCACCGCAACAGGGGCATTACCTTAGCCAACAGCGATGACGCTCACTGTATGGGCCTCTTGAGAACATTCCCTTGTGCAACTGCGCGGCAGGCGAATTGTAAACGTTGTTCCCGAGCCTTCACGGCTCGCGACCTCGATGGTCCCACGGTGCATGTGGACGATCTCACGGGCAAAAGCGAGACCAACACCCGTTCCAATCGTTCCCCTGGCTGTCCGCGCTCGAAAATAGCGATCAAACAGTCGAGGCATGTCCTCCTCCGGCACGCCAATCCCGTAATCCTGGACGGCAATGAAGATCCAGTCCTCTTGCATCCATCCTCGGACCTGGACCGGTGTATCGCGGCCGGAATATTTCAGTGCATTTGAGAGGAGATTGCTAATCACTTGTTCCATCAGGATCGGATCGCATTGGGCAGCGGAAGGTAATGCCTCGCAGCTAACGTCGATCGCCCGACCAGGTTCAAGGCTGGTGTAGCGCGTGGACACGTCCGTGACGAGTTCTGCCAGATTGCAGGCAACGGGCTGGAATGCGATTTCGCCCTGATCAAATCGAGCGGCATTCAAGGTGCTTTCCATCAGCTTGGTCAGCTGCGCAGCTGCATCTCTGATTGTCGCCGTCCTCTCACCTATCTCCTCTTGATTCATCCGGGCCCCGCGTCTCATTATGCGCTGGGCGGTCATATCGATGACCGTCAGAGGCGTTCGGAACTGATGCGAGACCATCGAGACGAACTCACGATAAAGCTGACTGAGTTCTCGCTCCTTTTGCAATGAGACTGTTGCGAGCGCGATCTTTCGCTGCCCACGAAGGAGAAATAGGGTAAGTATCCCGCAGCTGAGGATCACCCCTGCGATATAGGCAAAGACCTGGAGAAGGGCATTCAAATGGGCATCCCGCAGCTGCATTGTGCGGTCCCGCTCGATCAGCATACTTTTGTTGGCGGCATCTCTCAGAACACTCACGAGAGGCTGGATGATGGAACGCGCGGCGGCATCGGTGTTCTTGTCATAGCGACCAAGGGCGCGAATATGAGCCTCAAGGGCAGCTAAGGCCTCCGCCTGTTCATCAAGCTTGGATGTGTAGCCAAGGTCGGCCAGATATGCGCGAGGTTGGCCATCGCGCACTGCCTCCAGGCGGCTCAGGAACACATTGAGGCGGAGCTCGATCTCATTCTTACCAACATCAAGGTCTCCTCCAGTGTAGCGAGAAATCGTATCGGACAGCCGGATGCCTTCATACTGGGCTTGGCTGGCCAGCCAGACGATGTTCTCGCCAATATCGCTCTTGAGGTTCTGCCCAACCTCGATAAGGCGAGCACTTGCCAGCACGAGGCATACAAACGAGGCCACGATGGCAATCGAGGACAGGGCCGGCGCGCGCGAGAGAAAGGGGTTCGGCATCAATGAATAGTAAGGCTATTCAGCTGCCATACCCAACGGGAGTCGTAGCGTGCGTCCTGCAACTCAGCGTTCTGGTCGCGGGGATATACAATCCAGATTGGTCCTTTGTCCCGGGGCATCAGGTCGCGGCCATCCATGCGGAGCGCCAGCAAGACGTCGAACTCCTGGAAGTCCGAGAGCGGGATTTCAATCGAGTAGTCGTTGAGGGCAGTCGCCGTCGCGTGTGTTCCCTTAGCTTCAACACGGTTTAGAAGATCACGCACGAGGATCCCCTCAAACGTCCTCACCCCTGTTGTCCACGCCGTTGAGGTCCTGAGTGTGCGCAAGCCAATGCTTTCGAGAAGCGCACGGTCAAATATGGCTCCACCTTTGGCACTCTTGACCCCGATCGCACCAGAGACGGTGAGAACCGGATCATCCTGTGGTTGTGGTAAGACCCCCGCAAAGCTCGGCAGAGCAGCGAGCGCAAGAACGATTGACGCTATTAAAGAGTTATGCAACTTTGTCCGCGCCATTATCATAGCCCTTCAAGGAGAACGTATGCCTCACAGCCATAATGGGGTGGGTTCTTAAGCCCCCAATGGGCTTACTGGTCCGGCCCAGGCGGTGCCCGAACTCCTAGCAACCCGCCGGAGGACTGCACTTGACCTCTCCCTATACGGACGAGATGAGGTCAGGTCAAACATCTCATCGAGCGGAGGCAACTTGCCGACCTGCGTCGGGATTGCTGACCATCTCCCCCAGGGCCGCTCATTGTCGTGAGCGAGCCAGAGGGGCCGGCCAGTGGTCCATCGGTTCTCCCAGGCAAGGGCTCGCCGCAGGGCCGAATCGATTGGGCCTGATTCGCTGTCAAAAGAGCCATCGGCACCGTTTTCAGCATCAGACCCGCGCCACGACAGGTGAGCTGAGGTCCTCGATCGGCCCCTAAAAGGTCGGGGCACGGTCGTTGCCGGGTGGACAAGCGCCGCACCGAAACTGACGCAGCCAGAGCACATTGCCAGCCAAGATCTGTGTAACGCTTACAGGCGCAGCACCCAGAGACGGAGCAACTCAGGGCAGCCAACCAATTGGAAATATGGCCACTCACCCCACACAAACGAGTGGGGCCTGCACGGGCTGATTGCGGTAACCATCCGCCTCGGCGTTCGCAGCAACAAGGCGCTATGCCGACAAGGGCTGTCGAGCGAAGATGATCGGCATCGCAACACAATGACCACACCTCAGTGTTGGGGCACAGAGATTCTCGTAACTGGACTTAGGGATGACGACAGGCAGGAAATCCGCGCCCAGATCCTCGATGCCGACAGATCGATTCGCGGCGGCATAGTCTCACTACAATCCTTATCCAAACCTACTCATTCAAATGAGATTGCACAAAGGGGTAACCTATGACTGTAACCTATAATTCCACGAACAAGATCTTCACTCTCGGTGTTGATGATCTGAATTTCGCGATCCCGGAGACGTGGGAAAGCGCCCCGACGCCGGCAGGCAGCGGCATTCTCGGCAACGATCTCAACAACCTTCTGACTGGCGACGGCACAGCCAATACGACCATTGATGGCGGCAATGGCGACGATACAATAATCGGCGGTGCCGGAGGGGATACACTTCGTGGTAGCGACGGGATTGATACGCTCTCCTACGCCACGGCTACTGTCGGCGTGAATGTTACGCTTAACAGCGCGGATGGCACGGTCACCGGCTTCGGCGTCGGCGCTGGAGATCAGGCCGGCGATAACATTAATGGCTTTGAGAATCTGACGGGATCCGGTCATGCCGATAGCCTGAACGGCAATTCGGCGGCCAATAGGATCGACGGCGGGGGCGGCCACGATATTTTGGTCGGCAAGGGCGGCAACGATACCTTGGTTGGTGGCCTGGGCGCCGACGACATGCAGGGCCTTGCCGACGATGATCTCTATTATGTGGATAATGGCCTCGATTATGTGCGTGAGCGCGGTGGCGAGGGCTCTGACACAGTTATCGCCAGTGTTAGCTTCAACCTCTATGCTCAAGGAAACGGTGAGGTTGAAGTTCTAGCAGCCGCCGGAGGACACACTGCCATCGATCTCACCGGCAGTGCTTCTGCCAATCGCATTATCGGCAATAGCGGCGACAATGTAATCGATGGCTGGACTGGCGCCGACACTCTAGAAGGGGCCGCAGGGAACGACATCTACCACGTGGATAGCGCTGGCGACGTCGTAATCGAGAACGCTGGCGAGGGCACCGATCTCGTCAATACCAAGATCAGCTATACCCTGACCGCTCATGTGGAGAACCTCACGGCCCTGAGCGGAGCGACCAACGCCATTTCCCTGAACGGCAATGCCCTCAACAACTCGATCACCGGCAACGAAGCCAATAACATCATTGATGGCGGAGTCGGCGCGGACACGATGATGGGCGGGGCAGGCGATGACGTGTACTATGTGGACAACGCCGGCGACGTGGTCATCGACAGCGTGGGCAACAACACGATCTACACCACCGTCACCTACGGGAGCACGCAGTTCGTTGGCCAAGTGGTCGCGATCGGGTCGAACGCCATCGACCTCAGCGGCAACGATCAGGCCAACACCCTCACCGGCAATCCCGGCGCCAACCGCCTCAACGGCGGCAAGGGCAACGACATCCTGTTTGGCGGGGCTGGCAAGGATACTTTCGTCTTCAACAGCGCGATCGGCACCTACAAGACGAACAAGTTCCTGAACCTCGACCGGATCCAGGACTTCAAGGTCAAGGAAGACAAGATCCTTCTCGACAACGCGATCTTCAAGAAGCTTGGCAAGGCCGGCAAGCTGAAGAAGGACTACTTCGACAGCGGCACCAAGGCCAAGGACAAGAACGACTACCTCGTCTACAACAAGAGCAAGGGCATTCTCTCCTACGATGCCGACGGCTCGGGCAAGGGCAAGGCGGTCGAGATCATGAAGTTCGACAACAAGGCCAAGCTAGCCTACACCGACTTCCTCGTCATCTGAGCGCAATCAGAACAGCAGAGCCCGCGACAGGCCTCCCGCGGGAGGCCTTTTTCGTGGGTGTGCGGAGGGCGGCTGGTTGGTGCCCGATGCTCTCGTGGTGGTGGAGGAAGCGCAGGGCGTCGAGGTCTCGCAGCCCGAGCGCTTCGAGGAAGTCGAGCGGCAGGACAATGCTTGGTTCATGCGCTCTGCCACGCCGCCTGATTGGCCAAAGATACCATGCAGGCCATCGAAGATTGGCTCACTCTTCGTCTCTTCAGATTTGGAAGGAGACAGGCCGATGCCTCAGATGGAACAAGCGCACCCCGCTCAGGAGGCTATGTTGCATTAACTTGGAAAGGGCAGGACGAACCTAGCCGAAATAGATGGCTCAGGCGGCAAGACCGAAGAGCTGGTTCACACGACGGATTTCGCCTGTCGCGCCGGGCTGCGGCAGGATGCAGTGGCCACGACGAATCATCCGCATGACCTCAAAGCCTTTGATCGTCGCGGAGGCTGTTTTCATCCTTTGGAAACCGCGGGTCGGCCGGATCAAGCGCTTGAGCGCGCCGTGGTCTGCCTCGATGACATTATTGAGGTATTTCGAGGTCCGGTGTTTGACCTCGTTCGACAGCAGGCCCTCCTCCTGCAGGCGCTGGATCGCCTTGGGATACGATGCCAGTTTGTCGGTCGTAATCGAGGACGGCGGATGGTCGCTCACCGTCTTCAGGGCTCTGCGCAAGAAGCGATACGCCGCTCGGCTGTTCCGGCGGTCGGACAGCATGAAGTCGATGAGCTGACCGTGCTTGTCGACGGCCCGGAACAGGTATTTCCAGCGCCCACCGACCCGCACATACGTCTCATCCACACGCCAGGAGTCTGAGCGAGGTCCTTGGTACTGGCGCACCCGCTTCTCGATCTCCGGGGCGTAGCGCTGAACCCATCGGAAGATGGTGGATGGGTCGACGCTGACGCCGCGTTCCTGCATCATCTCAGCCAAGTCGCGATAGCTGATCCCATACTTGCAGTACCAGCGCACACATAGAAGGATGATCTCGACCGGAAAGCGGCGGCGCTTGAACAAAGACAACAGGACGGCTCCTTGACTGGCCGCTCCGAATTACACTGCCGAGGTTAATGCAACAGTGCCGGCTGGGGACGAGGCCTTGCGCAGCGTGCTGGTGGTCGGCGCCACTGCTGTCATACGGCAGTTACGGCGTGGCCAGTGTGCGGCTGCCTCGCCCTGGCTGGTGGCGTTGCTCAAGCGCAAGCCG
>NZ_JBVVAK010000259.1:5765-7193 GCF_055792825.1 Microvirga sp. GN3 | reverse complement strand
TGCTGTATTGCTCGACGGACTGCCTCTGTCGTTGTGGCGCTCCCATGGAGAACCTGGCCCATAGCGCATCCCTCCATTCCGGCGATAAGAATGCACCATCAAACCCCGGGATCAAACATCTCTAAGAGGCTGGCGAGCAATTTTATTGCTCGCTTTAAGTGTTTGATTCGCCATAGGTTTGGTGCTGACCGCTGCTGCGGATGTGGGCTGTTTGATGATCCGGGAGCCCCGCCATGGATGTCTGTTCCTACGCCAGTGATCTCAATGATGCCGAATGGGCGCTGCTCGCGCCCCTTGTCCCTCGCAGCCATCCCGCCGGGCGGCGGCAGACCTACCCGTTGCGGCGCATCGTCGATGCAATTTTCTATCTGCTGCGCACCGGAGCCCAATGGCGGCTGCTGCCGCATGAGTATCCCCCGCGTGGTGCCGTCTTTTACCACTATGCCCAGTGGCGCGAGGACGGCACCTGGGAGCACGTGACCCAGGTTCTCCGGGAGAGTTATCGCTGTAAGATCGGCCGCAATCCTCAGCCGACTGCGGCGATCCTCGACAGCCAATCAGTTAAAACCACTGAGATGGGCGGACCGCGTGGATACGATGGCGGTAAAAAGATCAAGGGCCGCAAGCGCCATCTTCTTGTTGATACGCAAGGAAATCTGCTGAAGAACAGCGTGCATCCAGCCGACATCCACGACCGTGCCGGAGCCGAGATCTTGCTCTCGGGTCTGCAGCATCTCTTCCCGGCCATCGAGCTGATGTGGGCCGACATGGCTTATCGAGGATTGAAGGATTGGCTTTGCAAGGCGCTGGGCTGGAGGCTGTCGATCCCGCAACACTGGTGGACGGGCGGCGTCTGGATGAAGGCTGGATCAGAGCCGCCGACGCGCCCGAGCGGCTTTCAGGTGCTCGCGCGAAGGTGGGTAGTGGAGCGAACACTGGCGTGGCTTACCACCAACCGGCGGCTCGCCAAGGACTACGAACGCCTGGTCGAGACCGGCGAGATGCTGCTCTATCTCGCCATGAGCCGCATCCTGCTGCGGCGCCTCACGCGAAAGGAAAGATAATTGCTCACCAGCCTCTAAGACCTCTGGTGCAGGCGGCCAGTAGCCCAAGGATGAGTGCGGGCGCACGGAGTTGTAGTGCCGGCGCCAATTTTCGATAGTCACCTGCGCCTCCCGTAGGGTGTAGAAGACCTCTCCTTTCAGCAGTTCATCTCGAAGCTTCGAGTTGAAGCTCTCGCAGTAGCCGTTCTCCCACGGGCTGCCGGGTTCGATGTAAGCTGTCTTGGCGCCCACGGCCGTGATCCATTACCGCGGTATCAAGGGATGCGTGCTTGGCTAGCGCATAGTGCGGAAAAGTGGACCCGGTTTTCCGCGCCGAACGATGCGCTCTTCAAAGAGTGGAGCATCGGATTGAATCCCAAAAGTG
>NZ_JBVVAK010000259.1:0-5755 GCF_055792825.1 Microvirga sp. GN3 | reverse complement strand
ACACTGGTGGACGGGCGGCGTCTGGATGAAGGCTGGATCAGAGCCGCCGACGCGCCCGAGCGGCTTTCAGGTGCTCGCGCGAAGGTGGGTAGTGGAGCGAACACTGGCGTGGCTTACCACCAACCGGCGGCTCGCCAAGGACTACGAACGCCTGGTCGAGACCGGCGAGATGCTGCTCTATCTCGCCATGAGCCGCATCCTGCTGCGGCGCCTCACGCGAAAGGAAAGATAATTGCTCACCAGCCTCTAAGACCTCTGGTGCAGGCGGCCAGTAGCCCAAGGATGAGTGCGGGCGCACGGAGTTGTAGTGCCGGCGCCAATTTTCGATAGTCACCTGCGCCTCCCGTAGGGTGTAGAAGACCTCTCCTTTCAGCAGTTCATCTCGAAGCTTCGAGTTGAAGCTCTCGCAGTAGCCGTTCTCCCACGGGCTGCCGGGTTCGATGTAAGCTGTCTTGGCGCCCACGGCCGTGATCCATTACCGCGGTATCAAGGGATGCGTGCTTGGCTAGCGCATAGTGCGGAAAAGTGGACCCGGTTTTCCGCGCCGAACGATGCGCTCTTCAAAGAGTGGAGCATCGGACCCAAAAGTGGGTCCACTTTTGGGTCCGATGCTCTAGTTCGGCCCTCTGTCCTTCGTTAACTCACTACTCAAGTGGCGCGAGATCATCGGCCTTGACGTAGTCGATAAAGCGCCCGCTCCTGACCACCCCAGCACGATCTCCAAGCTGCTGCGTGATCCGAACCAACAATCCTGCCGATAGAATTTCAGACGGGATGAGTGCTCCTTGGGCGTCCACGACCTGTGTCTGCCTAGTAACGACGTGCGTTGGCTGGATCGGAATAAACGCATCATCCACGTTCTGGAGCGCCACATAGACGCGAGAGATAGGGAAGTCCTTACCAGTCAATTTCATTTGCGGCACCTGACGCACCCCGAACTTACCGAAGAAGATATCGGGACCCGTCTGGTTGATATAAGACGCAAGCCCCGTCACCTGAACGAGTCCATTTCTACTCAGGTCGCTCGCCCCCATTCCTTCGAGCAGAGCGTATGTAAAGAGGCCGTGGCCTTGGAATCACTCGATTGCTGGGCCAGTATCGGATGCAGCTACGAGGACAGACCGCCTGTGGCACGAGTCAACCGGTCGAGTGCACTCACCTTATCGAAACCTCGCGTCAGACGCTCCGCAGTCAAGGTTCCGCTTTCACTGTCACCACAATGGTTCGGCTCCAAGAAGAAGCTACCTACCGAGACGGCGCTGGATCTCCGCCTCTGAGTTGCCTACTCCGCTGCCTTGCACCGACCTGCGCTCCTGTGGCGCGAGTAGACCGAGCGGCCCGAGCGAGACAAGCGCGAAGCAGTGTCATTAGGCCAATCCATCATACTGCGGGTTGGAGTGGATGCGGCGCTGTGCGCGTTGATGCACCGCTCGCTCCCGGTTCCTCACTTGCGGGTGCATAGGGCTACAGCAACTTCGCCCGCTTCAGATACGCTTCGACCTCGGCGTAGGAGAGATCGCTGCCGGCGTATTTGACGAGGTTGCGGGCCGTCCGCAGCCAGTCAAGGGTCGACGGCAGCATTTCGCCCAGGGCCGTAACGAAGTCAGCTTGCCGCAGCGGCCGCTCCGGCTTACCGATGAGGGCATCATACAGCGCCTTCTCCTTAGCGAGATCGATCAACCCATCGATGTCTGCGCCCGAGTAGCTGACCGTTGCCTTGGCCAGCGCGTCGAGATCGATGCGCTCCTGTGGCACGCCGTGCAGCTTCACGCGCAGCATCTCGCGGCGTGCCACAGCATCGGGCGGCGGCACGAACACCTGGCGGGCGAAGCGGCCAGGCCGCCGCATTGCCGGATCGACGTCCCATGGCATGTTGGTCGCCGCCAGCATCAGCACGTTGCGGTTGTCCCCACCCATGCCGTCGAGCTGGGCCAAGAACTCGTTGACGATCCGCCGCGTGTGCTCCGATTGGGCCTTGGAGCGCGCGTAAGCGAGAGCATCGATCTCGTCAAAGAAGAGCACGCACGGCGCCTTGGCCCGTGCCTTCTCGAAGAGGTCGGCCAGGTTCCGCTCGCTCTCACCGACCCACATATTGAGCACGTCGGCGATGCCAACGGAGACGAATGCGGCTTGGCACTCGTTGGCGACGGCGCGCGCCAGCATGGTCTTGCCGCAGCCGGGCGGACCGTAGAGCAGGATCCCCCCACCCGCATGCTTGCGGAAGCGCTGGAACAGTTCCGGGTTGCGGAACGGCTCGATGATCTTAATCCGGATGGTCTGCTTCAGCTCATCGATCCCGACGATGTCGGAGAAGCGCACCGTGTCGGAGGGCGGGGCCGGGAGTGGCACCACGCTCGCCTCGGTCCGGCTCGAAATGACCCGCAACTGCGCTGGCCCAGCGCGGACGGCCTGGGGCTCAAGGGATTTGAGCGCCTCGTCGGCGGCGAATCCCTCCAGGCCGTGGCTCGCGGCATATCGCGCGAGCGCCTCGTCGCGGCGGCCGAGCTCGAGCAGGGCACGGGCAGCCCCGAGCAGGCCCTCGGCGTGGAGCGGATTCTGCTGGGCGAGCAGCTCGAACTGGCCCAGCGCCTCCGCCGCAAGCCCCGCCTCGAGCAGCAGACGGGCATACTGGCTGCGCGCAGTGGCATCGAAGGGGTCGGTGAGAAGGCGCCGCTCGAGCTCTGTCCGGTCTGCCATTGCAAGGTCCCTGTCAGGAACGGTTGATCCAGCGCCGCAGCAGCGGCGGCCACACCCAGCTGTAGATGACGTAGACCAGCCAGACGAGGGTCAGTGCGCCGGCAGTCTTTTTGTCGATCGGTGCCAAGCCTGACATCACGAGGACTGCCAGCAGCCACATGATGATAGAGGCACTCCCGCCCCATCGCAGGATCGGCCACAGCGGCAGCAGCGACCAGTGCGATGTGAATTTGAGATGGGCTGCTGCAGCCACGTAGTCCGCGTTATCGGGCTGCGCATTGACCAGGGTTCGCGCGATGCGAAAGGCGCCGCGATGTTTACCCCGCGAATCCAGCGCGACCATGACCAGCGCCAACGTGTGTAGCGAGTCAGGTTCGAGCTGTAGGAGTTTCTGCAGGGCGGGGCTAGTGATCTCAGACCGGTTTTCAGTGATGTCGCACAAAGTCAGGGCATGGAGGCAACCTGAATCGTCGGGGTCGTAGTTGAGGCCCTCGACCGCGAGGGCGCGCGCCTTGGCGACCTGCAATCCCGCCAACATCAGCCGGGCGTAGCGGCCATAATAGGGCGCATGCCGCGGGTGCCCCCTGAGCAGTCCGATGATCAGTTCCTCGGCCATGGGCAACTTGCCCGCCTCGAGCTCGAGCTCGAACAGCAGGTACCGTGCCCGCTCGTGCTCAGGATCCTTCTCCAGAGCACGTCCCACCGTCGCTCGCGCCGTGGCATAATCGCGATCGAAATAGTCGGCCCAGCCTGCCTGAATGAGCAACATGGTGTTGTCGGGCCATTGCCGCAGCGCGCTTGCGAGACGGGCCTTGACCTGCCTGGTGCGCCGCCGCTCGAGCAGAGCCTGGATCTCGGCAATGGCCGCGTATGGCGTAGCCTCGTCCATCGGCAGCATCCTGGTGCATGGCCGGGCCAAACAGTGGTTCCGAACGGCAGTCGCGCGTGGCTCACTGCAACGTAGCAATCTGCCTCACAATGAACTCGTGCGTGGCAACGACCACATGCAGCGCAAGAACCTGCATGCCGAGACCGGCGAGCCCGCAGCCGATTCCGACCAGCCAGGGGCTCGGGCGGGCGAGGCCCATCAAGTCGGCCGCCCGCTGCTCCGTCCGATGCATCACGTAGCCGATGCCGAACATGGCGAGCCCCAAAGCCCGCACCAGCACCCCTGCTGGTTTATTCATATTGCCATCTAGGCCATCGCTCCATCCAGAGGCCACTAGTACGAAGAGCAGCGCCAAATATACCGCAAGCGCCGAAAAAACGATAGGGAGGTCGCGCCGCAGCCGCCGCAGGCGCGCCGAGTTGATAGCGATCACGGCGACCGCAGCGAAGAAGCCACCGAGGAAGGCGGTCAGGAGCCCCATGGTGACCGCGTAGGGTGCCCTCGCCGGTCTGGCATCACCCGAGAGCGAGGGTCGCAGCAGTTCGCTCAACCGCTCTGTCATGGCCCTCTCGACCGATCTCGTCAGAAACCACGCGAGTAGCACGTCGACGAATG
Source organism: Microvirga sp. GN3 (assembly GCF_055792825.1). Lineage (NCBI taxonomy): Bacteria > Pseudomonadati > Pseudomonadota > Alphaproteobacteria > Hyphomicrobiales > Methylobacteriaceae > Microvirga > Microvirga sp. GN3. Next base: position 1,554 of record NZ_JBVVAK010000259.1, on the reverse strand, counting down.
CGGTCGTTGGTGGCACACGCGTCGGCGCCGAGCGCTAACCGGCAAACGGGCCCTCGCCTAGCCTGATTAGCGCCGTCGGCTGAGTCTCGACTTATCTCCGTAACCCGCGTCGAAGATCTATCTCGATCTATCATAACCTACGTAGACAAGGTATTGATAATAGCACAAACAGGGCATTGCGGGTAGCATGATCAGCCCGATTTGTCATGATCGTTCCGATCTTGGTCCATCCCATCCGGCAGGTAGTGGTATCACTGCGCGATCCGATACGCCTGGGCAGGGGCATCGCTCTGTCAGAAGGCCATGCCGCCATGCGGGTCACCCTCTCACGGTAGTGTCGAGGTAGGACACCTGTGCGCGGGTGCCCTCAGCCATGGGCAGTTCAGGTGCTTCAACGGGGTTGATGCACATGGTGGGAGCAGTGCCATGGCACGCCGTCAAATTGGTCACGAGACCTTCACGTTTGTCTCAGACCTCATGTCTCATCGCTCGTCCCTGGGCCAGCGGTCGGAACTGATCGACTAATCCCCTGTTGATCAGCATCTGATTGACATCTACTGCGCTGCCAAAGGCGAGCTAGCCTGGCCACCGCCTTATGCAATGAAAGGGACGATAGCGAGCCGTCGCTCACATTGGGATCTACCATCCCAGCCGTCCGGCATCATGTTCGGGTCCCCATGCCAGACAGGGCTCATCCCCCACTTCCGGCGATATCACCTGAGGGAAGCTGCAATTGTAGCTTCAGCATCACGATGGGCACCCAGGGCATCGTCAAAGCCCGACTCCCGAAGGCAGCATGGGCAAATGCCGGTGCCAATCACCCCACCCTGATCGTCATAAGACAAGCCCTTGAAGTAGCCCGAAAAGCCACATGCGGGGCAAAGCACCTCACCCTTTGGTGTTCTAATGGTGAAGCGGCGAGCACTCTCACTCGTGGATCCTTGCCTTGTCAGCACTTCCTGCGCATCCGACGTCGCCATCATCCTCGTAGATCACTTGACCGCTTGTTTGATATCCTAACCATTAAGTCGATCGGGATTTCGTCCCTATCTAAGGCTTGATCTCTATGGGCGTACCGTCTGGGACTACGCGCCAGACTTCGTCCATCTCGCTGTTCGTCACTGCGACGCAGCCCCCTGTCCAATCCACCAGTCGATGGAAGCGCCCAATCCAGCCCAGTCCATTGCGTATCCCATGGATCATGATGGAGCCGCCGGCGTCTTCCCCGCGGGCGTGGGCGGCCACCCTATCCCTTCTAAATAGGTCGCCAAAAATTCTGCAACAGCTTTCTGAGCCAGAAGTGTTTGGATGCCATGCCGGCCTTACGACGCGCTTGTTGCGGCGTCAGCGTCAGAACCCAATCAGCGGCATCGGCGGCCAGGGTGTCGATGGACGCAGCCTGCCGGTTGGCGGCGATCAGCCGCTTGAGGTCGCGCCAGAGCTTGTATGGGGCTGTTTAAGTCAAGAGCTGATTCATCAGTTTTAGTTTTGGTCTGCGTGTCCTCCAGTTGAGTGGAACCTAGCGGAGGCGGGACATGCAACAACCCGAGGGGA
>NZ_JBVVAK010000258.1:0-7241 GCF_055792825.1 Microvirga sp. GN3 | reverse complement strand
TCTGCAAGCTCAAAGAGTTCAAGCGCATTGCCATGAGAGCCGACAAAACCGACCAAAGCTTCTCCGCCATGATCTATCTCGCAGCCGCCGTCATCAATTCACGATAAATCCCCACAAGCCTTAGGCCGAGCGCAGCATAGGTGCAGAGAGGTTCGTCTGATCCTCTAGGATCATCGCGGCCCCCTTATCGGCAATCATCAAAGTTGGCGAGTTCGTGTTTCCGCTTGTAATGGTCGGCATCACGGAGGCGTCGATGACGCGCAGGCCCTCGATCCCACGCACGCGCAAGCGCGCATCCGTCACTGCCATCGGATCGTTGTCGATGCCCATCTTTGCGGTGCCGACGGGATGGAAGATCGTGGTTCCGGTATCGCGGGCTCCATTCAAAAGCTCGTCATCCGTCGTCAGCTCGGCTCCGGGCTTGTACTCCTCGGGCCGGTATTTCTGAAGCGCCGGCATCGAGACGATGTGCCGAACCAGGCGCAGCGCATCCACGGCCACTCTCTGGTCTTCCGAAGTCGACAGATAGTTCGGGCGGATGAAGGGGGCGTCGCCCGATTGGCCGCTGCGGATCCTGACGCTGCCCCGGCTGGTCGGCCGCAGGTTGCAGACGCTCGCCGTGAAGGCCGGGAAGGGATGTGGATCGTCCCCGAACTTGTCCAGCGACAGGGGCTGGATGTGGAACTGGAGGTTCGGCGTTGCATATTCGGGCGATGAACGTGTGAAAGCGCCCAGCTGGGACGGCGCCATCGTAAGGGGTCCTTTGCGGAAGAGGGCATATTCGAGCGCCATCTGCCCCTTCTTGAACAGGGACCGATAATCCTCGTTGAGCGTCCGCACCCCGTGAACCTTGTAGATCGGGCGCAGCTGCAGATGGTCCTGCAGGTTCTCACCCACTCCCGGCAGATGGTGAATCACATCGATTCCATGCTGTCGGAGGAATGCGCCGTCTCCGATCCCGGACAATTGCAGGAGCTGGGGTGAGGCGATGGCGCCTGCCGACAGCACGACCTCTTTCCGCGCCAGGATACGCCTCTGGATACCGTTCTGAAGGATTTCGACGCCAATGGCGCGCCTGCCTTCGAAAAGGATGCGCGTGGCATGGGCCTGGGTCTCGACCTTCAGATTGGGGCGGGACAAGGCCGGCTTGAGGAAGCCGCGCGCCGCGGACCAGCGCCGCCCGCTCTTCTGATTGACGTGAAAATACGAGATGCCCTCGTTGCTGCCCGTATTGAAATCGCTGACGCGAGGAATGCCGGCCTCGACCGCGGCTTCGATGAAGGTGTCCAGGATGTCCCAACGGGTCCGAGGAGCCTCGACGCGCCATTCGCCTCCGACACCATGGTGCTCGCCGGCGCCGAGGTAATGATCGAGATGCTGGCGGAAGATCGGCTTCACATCGTCCCAACCCCAGCCTGTCAGCCCCATCTGGCGCCAGTTGTCGTAATCCTCGCGCTGGCCGCGCATGTAGACCATGGCGTTGATGGCCGAGCAGCCGCCCAGGACCTTGCCGCGGGGATAGTTCAGAATACGGCCGTTCAGGCCCGGCTCGGCCTCGGTCTTGAACATCCAGTCGGCGCGGGGATTGCCGATGGCGAAAAGATAGCCGACCGGAATGTGAAACCAGATCCAGTTATCCTTGCCGCCTGCTTCGAGAAGGCAGACCGAGTTGCGGGGATCCTTGGACAGGCGGTTCGCCAGCACGCAGCCCGCCGAACCGGCTCCGACGATCACGTAATCGAATGTATCGCTGCCTGACATGGTATGGCTCAATGACATGGGCCGGCGCTCGATCCGACGAGCGCCGGCAGAGTTTGCTTCACTCGTATCTTAAGAGGCGCTTTTGCCCCGGCGCCTCATCAGTTCCAGAATCTCTCCCACGATTCCGCGGCGGAATAGCAGCACGCAGATCACGAAGATGATGCCGATCAGCACCGTCACGGGGAAATCGGACGCAGCCAGATAGTTCTGCAGGGCAATCACCAGACCGGCGCCGACGATGGGGCCGATCATCGTGCCGATGCCGCCGAGCAGGGTCATGAGAATGACCTCACCGGACATCTGCCACTGCACGTCGGTGAGCGTGGCAAACTGGAAGACGATAGCTTTCGTTCCACCGGCAAGTCCTGCCAAGGCCGCCGACATGACGAAGGCGCCGAGCTTGTAGCGGTCGACCCGATAGCCGAGCGAGACTGCGCGCTTCTCGTTCTCGCGGATGGCCTTGAGGATATTGCCGAACGGCGAGTTTACGATGCGCCAGATCGCAAAGAAGCCGAATAGGAAGATCGCCAGCGTGAGATAATACATCGTCAGCGGCTGGTTCAGGTCGATGAAGCCGAGCAGATAGCCGCGCGGCACACCCTGGATGCCGTCCTCACCATGGGTGAAAGGAACCTGCAGGCAGATGAAGGCGAACATCTGCGACAGGGCGAGCGTGATCATGGCGAAATAGATGCCCTGTCGGCGAATGGCTACGAAGCCGATGATGAGGCCCATGGCGGCGGCTCCTGCCACGCCGAGCAGGATGGCGGTCAGAGGCTCCCAGCCCCACACCTTGGCTGCATGCGCTGTGAAATAGGCCGCCCCGCCGAAGAAGGCGGCATGGCCGAAGGAGAGAAGGCCCACATAGCCGATGAGAAGGTTGAAGGCGCAGGCGAAGAGCGCAAAGCAGAGCACGCTCATCAGCATGATGGGATAGAAGAAAAAGGGAGCCGCCAGCAAAGCCGTAATGGCGATTGCCCCAAGCACCATGGAAGATGTGCTCAGCTTGGGCTGCTCCGTGAGATATTCGGTTCCGACAGCCATGATATTACTCCTCCCGCCCGAAGAGACCTGCTGGCCTGACGAGCAGAACGATGGCCATGATCACGAAGATAACGATACTTGAGGCTTCCGGGTAGAAAACCTTCGTCAGTCCCTCGAGCACGCCGAGCACGTACCCGGTCACGATGGCGCCAAGGATCGAGCCCATGCCGCCGACCACGACCACGGCGAAGACGATGATGATGAGGTTCGAACCCATCAGCGGGCTCACCTGATAGATCGGAGCCGCCAGCACGCCCGCGAGAGCCGCCAGCGCCGCACCCAGGCCATAGGTGAGCGTCAGAAGCAGCGGCACGTTCACGCCGAAGGCCTGAACGAGCGTGGCATTTTCCGTAGCCGCCCGCAGGTAGGCGCCAAGCCGCGTCTTTTCGATGAGCAGCCAAGTGCCGATGCAGACCACCAGCGAGGCCACGACTACCCAGCCGCGATAGATCGGCATGAACATGAAGCCCAGATTGAGAGCTCCCGTCAGTTGCGGTGGGGGGGCATAGGGCTGGCCGGCTGCGCCGAACCAATAGCGGAAGGCGCCTTCGAGAATGAGCGCGAGGCCGAAGGTCAGCAGCAATCCATAGAGCGGATCCACGCCGTAGAGGCGACTCAGCATCGTCCTTTCGATCACGACCGCAATGGCGCCGACGATCAGAGGGGCCAGAATGAGCGCCGGCCAGTAGCCGATGCCCAGCCAACTCAGGAGCAGGTAGGCGGCAAAGGCGCCCAGCATGTATTGCGCGCCATGGGCGAAGTTGATGACCCGCAACAGGCCGAAGATCACGGCGAGGCCGAGACTCAGCATGGCATAGAAGGAGCCGTTGATCAGGCCGATGAGGATCTGGCCAAAGAGGGCCGGGGTGGGAATGCCGAAAATCGTACTCATGATGCTCTACACCCCAAGAACTTCGTGGAGTTCGTCCATGCGCGCGTCGAGCTCATGCCCAGGGAACGAGTTCACCATACGCCCATCCTCCATGAGGTAGAAGCGGTCGGCGACTTTCTTCGCGAAGCGGAAGTTCTGTTCCACGAGCAGGATGGTCATGCCGCGCTTCTTCAAGGCGACCAGCACATCGCCGATGCGCTGAACGATCACGGGAGCTAGGCCTTCCGTCGGCTCGTCGAGAAGGATGATCCTCGCGCCCGTGCGCAGCACGCGGGCGATGGCGAGCATCTGCTGCTCGCCGCCGGAAAGCTTCGTGCCCTGGCTCGAACGGCGTTCATGGAGGTTGGGGAAGAGAGTGTAGATCTCCTCCAGGCTCATGCCTCCCTCCGCGACGGTCGGCGGCAGCATCAGATTCTCGGAGACGTTCAGGCTCGCGAAGATGCCGCGCTCCTCGGGCACGTAGCCGAGACCGGCCTGCGCGACCTTGTGGAGCGGCAGCGCCAAGAGATCCTTGCCACGCAGGCGGATGACGCCCTCGCGGCGGCGCAGGATGCCCATGATCGCGCGCAAGGTGGTTGTCTTGCCCGCGCCGTTGCGGCCGAGCAGGGTGACGGTTTCGCCCTCGCGGATGTCGAGGTCGACCCCATGAAGAACATGGCTCTCGCCATACCAGGCATTGAGCCCGCGGACTTCGAGAAGGGGAGCGCTACTCATGCTCGGTTCCCATGTAAGCTTCACGCACGCGCGGATCCTGGCTGACAGTCTCGTATGATCCGTCGGAGAGAATCTCGCCGCGAGCCAGAACGGTGACGCGATCGCAAAGATCGGAAACCACGTTCAGGTTATGCTCGACCATCAGCACCGTGCGATTGCGGGCGATGCGTCGGATCAGGTCGGAGATGCGGCCGATATCTTCATGTCCCATGCCGGCCATCGGCTCATCGAGCAGCAGCATGGCGGGATCGAGGGCCAACGTGGTGGCGATCTCAAGCGCGCGCTTGCGTCCGTAGGACAATTCAACGGCCGGCAAATGCGCGTAGGCTCGGAGGCCAACGGCATCGATGAGCTCCATTGCGCGATCGTTGAGTGTCGAAAGAGCGGAAGCCGGGCGCCAGAACTGCGTCGCAAGCCCGGACGGACGCTGCAGCGCCACGCGCACATTGTCGAGCACGGTCAGGTGCGGAAATACCGCCGAAATCTGGAATGAGCGGACGAGCCCGAGACGGGCAACCTCGGCAGGCTTCAGGCCGGTGATGTCCGAGCCCTTGAAGCTGATCTGCCCGCGCGTCGGCGTGAGAAACTTCGTGAGCAGGTTGAAGACAGTTGTCTTGCCGGCACCGTTCGGGCCGATCAGGGCATGGATCGTGCCCTCATTGACGGACAGGGTCACGTCCTTCACGGCGAGGAAGCCGCGAAACTCCATGGTGAGCCCGGTGGCGCTCAAGATAGGTTGCGTACTGACCATATGAACCGGCCGACACTCTCTTGGTGAGGAGGCAACGGCTGGTTCGCGCGCAAAGCTCGATACCAGCCGTTGTCAGACGATGAAGAGGTGGGGCGGCTCGCGCCGTCCCACTTCGGTTGGAGTATTACTGCGTGAGCTGGCAGCCGCTGTCGGCAAGCTTCATATAAGCCTGATCGCCCGGGACCTTGGCGAGCTGCTTGTACATGTCCCACTCGCTCTTGCTCTCTTCCGGCTTCTTCACCTGGAAGAGGTACATGTCGTAGACCATACGGCCGTTCGGCAGCACCTTACCCTTCTTGGCGAAGACGTCCTCGACCGGCATTTCGTGCAGGAGCTTGGCGACCGGCTCGGTAGCGTCCGTGCCAGCCTTCTGAATCGCCTTGAGATATTGCGTCACGGCGGAATAGGTGCCGACATGGATCATGTTCGGCATGCGGCCGGTCTTTTCCTGGAACTTCTTCGCGAAGGCACGGTTCTCGTCGCTCTGATCCCAGTACCAGCCTTCCGTCAGGGTTAGGCCCTGTGCGGCCTTGAGGCCCAGGCCCTTCACCTCGGCGAGGGTGAAAAGCAGGGCTGCGAGACGCGTGCCGCCCTGGGTGATGCCGAACTCGGCAGCCTGCTTGATGGCGTTGGCAGTGTCGAGGCCGGCATTGGCCATGCCGACCACGTTGGCACCGGAGCTCTGCGCCTGCAGCAGGAAGGACGAGTAGTCAGTGGCTGCCAGCGGATGGCGGACAGCACCGAGCACCTGACCGCCCTTCGACTTCACGAATTTCGAAGTCTGGTCTTCAAGCGAGTAGCCGAAGGCGTAGTCGGCGGTGAGGAAGAACCACTTGTTGCCGCCGTTTTCCACCAGCGCACCGCCGGTGCCGACTGCGAGCGCGTGAGTGTCGTAGGCCCAGTGGAAGCCGTAGGGCGTGCACTGCTTGCCGGTGAGATCGGTCGTCGCCGCACCGGTCGTCATCGTGATTTTCTTCTTGTCCTTGGACAGGCCTTGGACGGCGAGAGCGACGGACGAGGTGGTCAGTTCCATGATGGAATCGACCTTTTCCGTATCATACCACTGCCGGGCGATGCTCGCTGCCACGTCAGGCTTGTTCTGGTGGTCCGCGCTCACGATCTCGACCGGCACGCCAAGAACCTTGCCGCCGAAATCCTGCACCGCCATGCGGGCGGCCTCGACCGAGGACTTGCCACCGAAATCTGCGTAGACGCCGGACTGATCGTTCAGGATGCCGATCTTGACCACGCCGTCGGAAGCCTGCTGTGCATAGGCCGATTGCGCCATGACGGTGCAGCTGAGGGCGAACAGAATTTTATTGAGAACTCGCATCGATTTCCTTCCCTTCGTTCCGAAGCCAGTTGATCCAGCATTGTTCGAACCGCGGCGTGAGGGTGCGCCCGGCGATGGTCAGAAAAGTACAGCCCTTCACGCCTTGTGCAATGCGAGAGGGGGTCATCCTTAAGTCGCAGATCTCTTTAAGCTTCAAGTTTTTGCCTCATTTTCAGGCATCGGGCGTCACTGACCCTTGAGACCTTGGCCGCTTTATCGGTAACCCTGCTCCGCATCTCCCGCTGTTCACAGTGCTGGAGGCAGCGCCTATATCTGCCTCAGCTTTCTGTCCCCCTATTGTCTAGGTTGGAGCCTTGCGATGACCGTTCACCAGAAGCCCGCCGACCACCGTACCCTCGATCTGCAGGATCCGTCGCTGCTGGTGGGTCAGGCCTATGTGGCGGGCGAGTGGATCGACGCCCCGGACGGCAAGACCATCCCGGTCACCGATCCGTATGACGGCGCGCTGATCCTGAGCGTGCCCGATCTCGGCCCTGACGCCGCCCGCCGCGCCATCGACACCGCGGCCACGGTGCAGAAGGACTGGGCGAAGCGCACCGCCAAGGAGCGCAGCACGATCCTCAAGCGTTGGTACGACCTGATCATCGCCAATGCCGACGATCTGGCGCTGATCCTCACCACCGAGCAGGGCAAGCCGCTTCCTGAGGCCAAGGCCGAGGTGATCTCGAACGCGGCCTATATCGAATGGTTCGCGGAGGAAGCCAAGCGCATCGACGGCGACGTCA